>NZ_JBJZOH010000009.1:0-218784 GCF_047200595.1 Streptomyces sp. MS19
CCCCCCCCCCCCCCCCCCCCCCCCCCCCCCCCCCCCCCCCCCCCCCCGCCCCGCACCACCCGGCGCCACCCCAGGCCAACGAACCGAAGGCTGCGACCCGATGCTCAGATTCATCCTGCGGCGATCCCTCGGCGCCCTCGCCATCCTGCTGATCATCAGCGCCGTGACGTTCTTCCTCTTCTACGCGATCCCGCGCAACCCCGCGCTGCTCGCCTGCGGCAAGGGCGTCTGCACACAGGAGCAGCTCGCCGTCGTCGAGCACAACCTGGGCATCGACAAGCCGATCCCCCAGCAGTACTGGGAGTACATGATCGGCATCTTCGCCGGCCGCGAGTTCCCCGCCGGGAGCTGCCCGGCACCCTGCCTCGGCTTCTCCTTCCGCGACAACAGGCCCGTCCTCGACACCATCCTGGACCGGCTGCCGACCACGGTGTCCCTCGCCGCCGGCGGCACCGTCGTCTTCCTGATCCTGGGCCTGGCCTTCGGCATGGTCGCCGCCTGGCGCCGCGGGACCCTGCTGGACCGCTCGGTCAGCTCGGCGTCCCTCGTGCTCAGCTCGGCGCAGATCTACTTCCTCGGCCCGCTCGCGCTCGCGCTGCTCGTCTACAACAACCAGATCCTGTCCCAGCCGGGCTACTTCCCCATCTCGGACGACCCGGGCAAGTGGTTCGCCGGGCTGCTGCTGCCCTGGCTGGTGCTGTCCACCATCTTCACCGCGCAGTACACCAGGCTCTCCCGGGCCTCGCTCGTCGAGCAGTTGCAGGAGGACCACGTGCGGACCGCGCGCGCCAAGGGCATGGGACGGCGGACCGTCTTCTTCCGGTACGCCTGGCGCGGCTCGCTGATCCCGATCGTCACCGTCCTCGGCATCGACATGGGGTCGCTGATCGGCGGCGCCATGATCACCGAGAAGACCTTCGCCCTGCCCGGCCTCGGCCGCCTGGCGGTGGACTCGGTCACCCAGTCCAACCTGCCGATGCTGATGGGCGTCATGCTCTTCGCCGCCCTGATGATCGTCTTGTTCAACATCATCGTCGATGCCTGCTACGCGCTGATCGACCCGCGCGTACGGCTCGCGTAGCGCAAGGGAGCTGACGACGTGACCACCACAGAGCCCGCCGCGACGCCACGGCCGGGCACGGGGACGGACGCCGGGGCGGACGCCGAACCGTTCCTGTCCGTACGGGACCTGCGCGTGCGCTTCGCCACCGAGGACGGCACGGTCAAGGCGGTGGACGGCCTGTCGTTCGACGTGCTGCGCGGCCGGACCCTCGGCATCGTCGGCGAGTCCGGCTCCGGCAAGTCCGTGGCCAACCAGGCGATCCTCGGCCTGCACAACCCCAGGGTCGCCGACATCAGCGGCGAGATCCTGCTGGAGGGCGAGGACCTCGTCACCGCCCGCGAGCGCCGCATGGAGCAGCTGCGCGGCAACCGGATCGCCATCATCTTCCAGGACCCGCTGACGGCCCTCTCGCCGTACCACACCGTCGGGCAGCAGATCGCCGAGCCGTACCGCAAGCACAAGGGCGCCGGACGCCGCGAGGCGCGCGAGCGCTCCATCGAGATGCTGGCACGGGTCGGCATCCCCAGCCCGCAGCGCCGGGTGGACGACTACCCGCACCAGTTCTCCGGCGGCATGCGGCAGCGCGCCATGATCGCCATGTCCCTGGTCTGCGACCCCGACCTCCTGATCGCCGACGAGCCGACGACCGCGCTCGACGTCACCGTCCAGGCGCAGATCCTCGACCTCCTGCTCGAACTCCAGCAGGAGTTCGGCTCCGCGATCATCATGATCACGCACGACCTCGGCGTCGTCTCGCGCGTCTCGGACGACATCCTCGTCATGTACGCGGGCCGCGCCGTCGAACGCGGGACCGTCCACGACGTCCTCAGCCGCCCCCAGCACCCGTACACCTGGGGCCTCCTCAGCTCGATGCCCCGCCTCAGCGGCGATGTCGGCAAGGAGCTCGTGCCCATCACCGGCACGCCGCCCAGCCTGCTGAACCCGCCGCCAGGCTGCCCGTTCGCCCCCCGCTGCTCCTTCCGTGACGAGGTGCCGGAGGACCGTTCCTGCACCGGGGACAGGCCCGCGCTGCCCGAGGGGCGCGGCGCCGCCTGCCACCTCACCGACGGGCAGCAGCGCGTCCTGTTCACCGAACGCATCAGGCCCCGGCTCGTGTGAGCCCCGCCCGCCATCACACCGCACGCACGGACCGGAGACCGAGGACCAGATGACGACCGAGACCGCCGAGACCAAGGCCGGGACCGCCGGGGCCCGCAGCGCGCTGATGACCGTCCGGGGACTCACCAAGCACTTCCCGGTCCGCGGCGGCTTCCCGGTCAAGCGGACCGTCGGCGCCGTGCACGCCGTGGACGGCCTCGACTTCACCGTGCACGCGGGGGAGAGCTTCGGGCTCGTCGGCGAGTCGGGCTGCGGCAAGTCCACGACGGGCCGCCTGCTCGCCCGGCTGCTCGAACCGACCGCGGGCACGATCACCTACCGGGACCGCGACATCACGCACGCCTCGCGCCGCGCGCTGGCCCCGATCCGCTCCGAGATCCAGATGATCTTCCAGGACCCCTACTCGTCGCTCAACCCGCGGCAGACCGTCGGCACGATCATCGGCGGCCCGATGGAGATCAACGGGATCGCGCCGCCCGGCGGACGGGAGGCGCGCGTCCGCGAGCTGCTGGAGACGGTCGGGCTCAACCCCGAGCACTACAACCGCTTCCCGCACGAGTTCTCCGGCGGCCAGCGGCAGCGCATCGGCGTCGCCAGGGCCCTCGCGCTCGAACCGAAGCTGATCGTCGCCGACGAGCCGGTCTCCGCGCTCGACGTCTCGATCCAGGCCCAGGTCGTCAACCTGCTGCGCAAGGTGCAGGAGGAACTGGGCATCGCCTTCCTCTTCATCGCCCACGACCTCGCCGTCGTCCGGCACTTCTCGCAGCGGATCGCGGTGATGTACCTCGGCAAGATCGTGGAGATCGGCGACCGCGAGGCGATCCACGAGCGGCCCAGGCACCCGTACACGCACGCGCTCCTGTCGGCCGTCCCCGAGGTGACGCTGGAGAGCGAGGACGGCACGCCCGCCGAGCCGCCGCGCGAACGCATCAGGCTCCAGGGCGACGTGCCCTCGCCCACCGACCCGCCCTCGGGCTGCCGCTTCCGCACCCGCTGCTGGAAGGCGCGGGACGTGTGCGCCGAGCAGGAGCCGCCGCTGGTCCGCCTCGGGGGGAACGCCGAAGGCCACCTCACCGCCTGCCACTTCCCCGAGGACGGCACCACGCTGGCCGCTGACCGCCCCGAACCGGTGCTGCCGGACCCCCTCGTGCGCTGAGCCGTGCCCTGAACCGTGCCCTGAACCGTGCACGAGCACGGACGCCCCCCGGTGCCAGGCGTGGGCCGGGTGGCGTGCGCCCCTTCTCTGCTTCCGTGCACCCGGCCGTGCGCGCGCGCCCGCTCGTTATGATCCATGGCACGTGACGGGCAGCACTCACCCGAGCACGCGCTGAAGTCTGTCGCCGGCTGCCCTGAACGGGCCCGAACTATAGGGGTGATCCTCGGTGGCGCTCTCCGTCTCCGCCGTGCTGCTGCTCGCCATCATCGTCGTCCTCCTGGTCAGGAAGGCGGGGCTCAACCTGATGCACGCCTTCGTGTGCATGCTCCTCGGCTTCTACCTCGCCGGGTCGAACGTGGCGCCCGCCATCAGCGACTTCGGGTCGAGCGTCGCGGGGATGATCAGCGAGCTGAGCTTCTGACCGCCGGGCGCCCTTGTTTTTCGCCCGGCACTTGCCTCCGGCGTAGGCTCCCGGCATGAGTCCGGTCACTCCCCGGGTGCTGCTGGTGCACGCCCACCCCGACGACGAGTCGATCACCACCGGTGTGACGATGGCGGCCTGCGCCGCCATGGGCGCCGGGGTCACGCTCGTCACCTGCACGCAGGGCGAGGAGGGCGAGGTCATCCCGGCCGCGCTCGCCCACCTCGCGTCCGGCCGGGACGACGCGCTCGGCCCGTACCGCGCGGGCGAACTCGCCGCCGCCATGCGCGCCCTCGGCGTCACCGACCACCGCTTCCTCGGCGGCCCGGGACGCTGGCGCGACTCCGGGATGGCCGGACTGCCGGAGAACGCGCGGCCCGCCGCCTTCGACCGCGCCGACCCCGACGAGACCGGCGCCGAACTCGCCGCGGTCGTCGCCGAGGTGCGGCCGCACGTCGTCATCACCTACGACCCGCACGGCGGTTACGGCCACCCCGACCACATCCAGGCCCACCGCACCGCCATGCGCGGAGTGGAGATCGCGGCGGAGCGGCACGGCCACCGCGTGCCGCGCGTCCTGTGGGCCGCCGTGCCGCGCGGGGCCGCCGGCGAACGGCTCGCCGCCCTGCGCGCGGCCGGACCCGGGCGGTTCGCGGGCGTCGCGGATGTCGCGGAGATCCCCGGCGTCGTGGCGGACGAGGAGATCGCGCTCACCGTGCGCGGCACCCCGGAGCAGGCCGCGGCCAAGGCGGCGGCGATGGCCGCCCACGCGACGCAGATCGAGGTGGCGGGCGACGTCTTCGCGCTCTCCAACGGGCAGGCGCAGCCGCTGTGGGAGACCGAGTACTACCGGCTCGCCGCCGGGGTGCCCGTGCCGCCCGGTGCGGCCGACGTGTTCGCGGGCCTGGACCTGGATGCCGCGCGGGGCGCGGCGGGGGAGGTGCGGTCGTGAGGATCGCGGTGTACGCGCTGCTCGGTGTGCTCGGCGCACTGGCCGGGATCGCGGGCTCGCTGGTGCAGGGCGGCTGGTTCCCGCTCGGGCTGCTGCTCGCGCTCGCGGGCGCGGCCGGGCTGTTCTGGGGCGGCGCGCTCGTCACCAGGTCGCGGGTCGGGGCGGGCGCGCCGGCCGCGGGCTGGGTGCTCGCGGTGCTCGCGCTCACGTCGAGCCGCCCGCAGGGCGACTTCGTCTTCGCGGCGGGCGCGGGCAGCTACCTCTTCCTGCTGGGCGGCATGGCGGTCGCCGCCGCGGCCGCGACCCTCGCGCCGTCGGAACGCCCGCTGTTCGCCGTCCCGGAGGTGCCGCGCGCGCCACGGTGACGTCTCGCACGCCTGCGCGATGTGGCGAACCGGTGTGCGGCGTCCGGCGTGGCGGCCCGGCGCCCGTACGCGGGCGCGGCGGCACCGTCGGATATGTCAACACCGCCTCACCTGCGCATACTTGAAATCGGCGGCGATCGGCCCGCCGAAGTTTTGCGCCGCGCCGCGCGGCGCCGTACCGTTGCCGGACTGTGCGCCCCCGTGGTGTGTTGCACGGATGTGCCAATCCTGTGGGGGCGGCGTACCACACGGCCGTCACCAGTATCGTGGGGCCAGCCGCCCGGTCCCGGTGTGTTCCCGGGACGGCCGGTGAAGCCCAACCGGGAGATCCTGCCTTGAGTCGTGAATCTGACAATCCGTCCCCCCGTCCCAGGGGGTGGGGGGACCCCCAGCGCAGCGAAGGAGACGGTGGCGCACGCCCGGCGGCTCCGCAGCCCGAGGAGAAGAAGACCGAGACCACGCTGACGACGCGCGCCCGGATCAACATCCCCGGGTCCCGGCCGATCCCTCCCATCGTGGTGCGCGAGACGGTGCAGGACAGCCCCGACGGCCCCGACGGCGCCGCCGCCAGGGACGCCACCGACGGCGCGGGCACCGCGAGCGCCGCCCAGACCGCGCCCGAGGCCGCCGCCGCGCCGCCGTCCGCCCGGCCGGCCGCCCCCGCGAACGGCGCCGGCGCCGGCGCCGCGCCCGGCAAGAAGACCAGCTCCTGGTTCGAGCCGCGCAAGCCGCCGCCGCCCGCCCGCGCCGACACGCCCCCGGAGGGCCACCCGGCCGTCACCGACACCCCGCCCGGCGGCGTGCCGGACGCGCGGTCGGCCGCCGGACCCTCCACCGGGCCCACCCCCGTCGTACCGCCGCGGGCCGCCACCGACACGGGCCCCAACCCGCTGCTCGGCCGCCCCGAGCCGGACCACGCCCCCGGCACCGGCCCGAACCCGCTGCTCAGCGGCGGTTCCCCGGTGGAGCACGAGCCGCGCGCCGGCCAGGACCCCTGGTTCCCGCAGCACCCCGACACCCCGGCCGAGGGCGTGCCGCGCATCCCGCCGCGCCCGGTCGGCCCGACCAGCGGGCCCGTCACCGGGAGCATGCCGCTGCCCCGCCGCCAGCCGCCGCGCCCCGAGGACGAGGACCCGGCCGGTACGACGATGGACCTCGGCGGTCCGTTCCCGCCCGCGCCGCCCCCGGGCATCGCGGACCTGGAGTCCACCGGCCGGATGGCGCCCGTCACGGACGCGGACGCGCCCGTTCCGCCCGGTACCACCGGGCCCCGCACCGGGGGGTCCCGTTCCGCCGGTTCGGGACCCGCCGTGCCCCCGCCGGCCGACCCCGCGCCGCAGCAGGCGGCGCCGCCGCCCGCCGAACCCGCGGCGAAGGCGCGCAAGGGCGGCCGTTCCAAGGTGAAACTGCTGGTGGTCGGCCTCGTCGGCGTCGCCGTGATCGCGTACGGCGCCGGGCTGTTCCTGAGCCCGGCCGACATCCCGCAGGGCACCACCGTCCTCGGCGTGGACATCGGCGGCCTCTCCACCCAGGAGGCGCAGAACCGTTTGGAGAGCAGCTTCGAGGCCGCCAACAACGAACCGCTCGTCCTGCGGCTCGGCGACCAGGAGGTCGAGCTGAAGCCCAGCGTCGCCGGCCTGTCGGTGGACGCGGAGGCGACCGCCGAGAGCGTTTCGGGACAGGACTACAGCCCGGTCGCGGTGTACGGCTCGCTGTTCGGCGCCGAGCACCCGCAGGACGCGGTCGTCGCCGTGGACCGCGAGAAGCTGACGGTCGCGCTGCGCGACCTGACCGAGAGCGCGGGCTCGGGCCCGGTCGACGGCAGCATCACGTTCACGCCCGAGGGCCCGATCGCGGACGCGGGCCGTCCCGGGCTCGGCGTCGATCCCGAGGCGGCGGCCGACGCCGTGGAGGCCGCCTTCCGCGACCGCGCGGCCGGGACCGGCGACGGCGTTGTGGACCTGCCCATGACCGAGCAGCAGCCGGCGATCGGCGAGGAGCAGGTGCGGGCCGCCATGGCCGACTTCGCGGAACCGGCGATGTCCGGCTATGTGACGGTCAGGGCCGGTGACCAGGAGATCGACTTCAGCCCGGAGAACTCCATCTACCAGTTCATCGGCATGGCCCCGGCCAACGGCACGCTGGTCGACACGTACGACCTCGAAGCCCTCGCGGCGCTGTACGGGGGGACGTTCGAGACCGTCCTCGTCACGCGCGGCGACGGCTCGCAGACGCCCGTGATGCCCGAGGACGTCGCGGGCGCGCTGCGGACGGCGCTGCGGGAGACCGACCCGGCGGCGCGGGTCGCGGTCGTGGACCTCGACCCGAACTGACCGTGCCCGTCCCGGCGACGACGGCCCGTCCGCCCGTACCTCCCCGGTGCGGGCGGACAGGCCGTCAGCCTTCGCGGGGCGCCGCGCGGTAGTGGTAGTGGCTGTGCGCCGTGAAGCCGAGCCGTCCGTACAGGGCGAGGGCGGGCGCGTTGTCCGTCTCGACCTGGAGGTACGCGGCGCTCGCCCCCTCGGCGAGCGCCGCGCGCGCGAGTTCGCCCACGAGGGCGGTGGCCAGGCCGCGGCGGCGGTGCGCCGCGCCCACCTCGATCGCGCCGAGACCGGCCCAGCGGCCGTCGACCGTACAACGTCCGACGGCCGCCGGGCTGTTCCCGTCCGCGGGCGCCGAGGCGAACAGCACCGAGGGCCCGCCGGTCAGGACCCGGCGTGCGCCCGCCGGGTTCTCGCGCGTACGGGAGTAGGCGGCGAGCCACGCGTCGGACGGCGCGCGCCCGACGCGTACGCGCGGGTCGGGCGCGCGGTCGGCGAGCGCGGCCAGCGGGGCGACCATCGTCACGCTGTGCCCCGACGCCGCCCAGCCGAGCGTGTCGAGGCGTGCCGCGAGCAGCGCGTCCGCGCCGCTGCTCCCCGGCCCGTCGGTCGTCAGCTGGAGGACGAGGGGGAGGCCGCGGGCCGCGTACCAGGCGGTGAGCGCGCCGGTGTCGGGCTCGGCGGGGCCGGTGCGCACCGCCGAGTTGGCCCGGCGCGTCCAGCCGCCGCCGCCCGCGCGGGCGAGCCAGTCGCCGACCCGTCCGGTCTCCTCGCCGGGCCAGCCGCGCGCCGCGACCGCCGTCAGCTCGGCCACGTCCGCCGCCGGGACGCCGCGCCGCGGCGGCGGCGCGGGCGGCACCACCTTGCCCGCCACGAGGTCCGCCTCCGCGAGCCGCACGATCCGGCCGTCCCGCCGTGTGACGCCGACCACCCCGTCCTGCCACGACGTCAGCACGCCGACGGTGTCCGTGAACGTCACATCCGGCTCGTCCGGACCCGTCAACGACCGCACCGACACCCGTTTCCCCACGTCAGAAGGGGTGATGCGCACGACGAGCTGTCCGCCCACGGTGAACTCCGTCCTCTTGCCCGCCCCCTCTTTGGCCTCCCGGGGCCCGGACCGGAGATACTAAGGCGGGCACCGACGACGCCGCGCCCCGCGCGCCCCGGCGGTCAGCCGCCACCGTAACGAGGAGGACAGACAGCGTGACCTATGTCATCGCGGAGCCTTGTGTCGACCTGAAGGACAAGGCATGCATCGAGGAATGCCCTGTTGACTGCATCTACGAGGGTCAGCGGGCTCTGTACATCCACCCCGATGAGTGCGTGGACTGCGGTGCCTGCGAGCCGGTCTGCCCGGTGGAGGCCATCTTCTACGAGGACGACACCCCGGAGGAGTGGAAGGACTACTACAAGGCCAACGTCGAGTTCTTCGACGACCTCGGGTCGCCCGGCGGCGCGAGCAAGCTCGGCCTGATCGAGCGCGACCACCCCTTCATCGCGGCGCTGCCGCCGCAGAGCCACGACGAGTGACGTCCGGCGTCACCACGCCCGTCACCGGTCCCGTGCGGCGACTGCCGTACGGGACCCGTGCGCTTCAGGGCACCCGCCCGTCCCCCCTTCCGCGCAAGAAGTGAGCCACCCCGTGTCCCTCGTCTCCGCCCGGCTGCCCGTCTTCCCCTGGGACCGCCTGGAGCCCGCCAAGACCACCGCCGCCGCGCACCCGGACGGGATCGTGGACCTGTCGGTGGGCACGCCCGTCGATCCGGTGCCCGCGCTCGTGCGGCGCGCCCTCGCCGACGCGAGCGACAGCCCCGGATATCCGACGGTGTGGGGCACGGCGCGGCTGCGCGAGGCGGTTCTCGGCTGGCTGGCGCGCCGCACCGGCGCGGCCGGGCTCGACGAACGGAACGTCCTGCCGGTCATCGGCTCCAAGGAACTGGTCGCCGCGCTGCCCGCGCAACTCGGCCTCGGGCCCGGCGACCGCGTCGCCTACCCGGAACCCGCCTACCCCACCTACGAGGTGGGCGCCCGGCTCGCGGGCGCGGAGCCCGTCCCCTACCGCGGCAAGCCGGCCGAACTCGACCCGGCGGGGCTGCGGCTGCTGTGGCTGAACTCCCCGGGCAACCCGACGGGCCGCGTCCTGGGCGTGGACGAACTGCGCGAGACCGTCGCGTGGGCGCGGGAGCACGGCGTGCTCGTGTTCAGCGACGAGTGCTACCTCGAACTGGGCTGGGAGGCCGACCCGGTGTCGGTGCTGCACCCGGACGTCTGCGGCGGGGACACGTCGGGTGTCGTCGCGGTGCACTCGCTGTCCAAGCGGTCGAACCTGGCGGGCTACCGCGCGGCGTTCCTCGCGGGGGACGCGGCGGTGCTCGGCGAACTGCTCGCGGTGCGCAAGCACGCGGGGATGATGCTGCCCGCGCCCGTCCAGGCGGCGATGGCCGCGGCGCTGGACGACGACGGGCACGTGGCGGAGCAGCGCGCGCGCTACGCGGCCCGGCGCGCGGCGCTGCGCGGGGCGCTGGAGGCGCGGGACTTCCGCGTCGAGCACAGCGAGGCGTCGCTGTACCTGTGGGCGACGCGGGACGAGGACTGCTGGGCGACGGTCGGGTGGCTGAGTGAGCTGGGCGTCCTGGTGGCGCCCGGGGAGTTCTACGGGGCGGCGGGCGAGCGGTTCGTCCGGGTCGCGTTCACGGCGACCGACGAGCGCGTCGCGGCGGCCGTGCGGCGGCTGGCCTGAACCGCCGCCGGGCCGCGGCGTGCTGCCACGGCCCGGCGGGGCAACGGATCAGAGCGGGCTGCGCAGCAGGCTGAAGTCCTGGGTGTCCGGCAGCGCGGCGGTCGCCGCCGCCCCGCCCAGCTCGGTGGACGCGGTACGGGCCTCCTCCGGGGTGCCGACGACATCGCGCACCGTCGTGGCCGCCGTGCGCCCCGTGTCGGCGGCGAGGTCCCTGGCCAGCGGGCCGGCGACCGGCATGACCGCCCGCACGGCCTCGCCGCCGATCTCGTTCACCACGCCGTTCGCGGCGGTCGTCACGTTGTCGAGCGTCTGCTCGACGCCCGCGCTCTCCAGGCCTTGCAGGCCCGCGAGCGGCGCGGCGAGCGGCTGCTCGGAACCGGCCGCGGCCGCCTGTCCCGCCGCGCCCGCGACCGGCGCGGCACCGGCCGCGAGGAGGAGGGCCGCCTTGGCGACCCGGCGGGCGAACGGCTGCCGGGGGGTGGACGAGCTGGGCATGGTGCTCCTCTGCCTGGGGGGTGCTTGGGGGTGCTTGGGGGTGCTGGGTGTGTGCCGGGGTGTCGGGGAGCGGCGGGGCTGAGTCCCGGCCGCGCAGTGCCTATCGGCCGGGAGCGGCGGGAGGTTGCGGCCCGCGAGGGTAAAGGATTGGCAATGCGCCGACGCGATGGGAAATTGCCGCCCCGCGCGTAATCCGGGCGCGTAATGGCGCATTCGGCGGACGGCGGCGCGCGCGGCGCCCGTACTCGAATTGACGTGACGTCAGCGCCGCGTGTCAACGGCCGCGGTTTCGACCGACTTTCCCGGCCGTTGTCCGAAGCGCCGCGGAACGCGCCGTATTCCGTTTGCCGTACCCGCGTGGACGTATTTCCGTACATCTGTACCGCCGCGTTATCCGGTCCGCACCCCAGCGGCGGGCACGGCGAATGCGGCCCGTATTCCGGCGCGTTCCCCGCCCCCCGTGGCTCCGGCGGCGAGGGCGCTCGCCCGCGCCCGGGTACCGTGAGGCCATGGAACCGCCACTCCTCGACCTCGGCCTGGACGCCGCCGCGCTCACCGCGCGGCTCGTGGACATCCCCTCCGTCAGCGGCACCGAGAAGCCCCTGGCCGACGCGGTGGAGTCCGCTCTGCGCACCCTGCCGTGGCTGCGCGTGGACCGGCACGACGACAACGTCGTCGCCCGCACCGCGCTCGGCCGCGCCGAACGGGTCGTCCTCGCCGGGCACCTGGACACGGTCCCCATCGCCGAGAACGTTCCCGCCCGCCTCGACGGTGACGGCCGGCTGTGGGGCTGCGGCACCTGCGACATGAAGTCGGGCGTCGCCGTCCAGCTCCGCGTCGCCGCCACCGTCCCCGACCCCAACCGCGACCTGACCTTCGTCTTCTACGCCAACGAGGAGGTCGCCGCCGAGCGCAACGGCCTCGGCCACCTCACCGCCGCGCACCCCGACTGGCTCGCGGGCGACTTCGCCGTCCTCCTCGAACCGTCCGACGGCGAGGTCGAGGGCGGCTGCCAGGGCACCCTGCGGATGCTGCTGCGGCTCACCGGCAGGCGTGCCCACTCGGCCAGGTCCTGGACCGGCGAGAACGCCGTCCACGCCGCCGCCCCCGTCCTCGCCCGCCTCGCCGCGTACGAGCCGCGCCGCCCCGTCATCGACGGCCTGGAGTACCGCGAGGGGCTCAACGCCGTGCGGATCGAGGGCGGCGTCGCGGGGAACGTCATCCCCGACGAGTGCGTGGTCACCGTCAACTACCGCTACGCGCCCGACCGCGGCGAGCAGGAGGCCGTCGCGCACGTCCGCGAGGTCTTCGCGGACTGCGGCGTCGAGGAGTTCACGGTGGACGACCACTCGCCCGGCGCGCTCCCCGGCCTCGGCCACCCGGCGGCCCGCGCGTTCATCGACGCGGTGGGCGGCACGGCGCGCCCCAAGTACGGCTGGACGGACGTCTCGCGCTTCAGCGCCCTCGGCGTGCCCGCGGTGAACTACGGTCCCGGTGACCCCAATCTCGCCCACAAGCGGGACGAGCGGGTGGACACGCGGCAGGTGCTGCGCTGCGAGGAACGGCTGCGCGCCTGGCTGACGGCCTGAGGGGTACTCGGCGGGAGACCACGGGTGAGACGAGCGGTACGGCCCGAGCGGGGGAGTACCACGAGGTGAGGAGCACGGCATGAACGGCAGCGCGGAGCCGGGTGCGGACCGTCCCGAGGGCGTGCCGGAGGGCGTTCCGGCCGATTCGGCGGCGGCGGACGAGGCCGCGGCGCGCGAGCGCGCGGGCGCGACGACGGAACGGGGCGAGCAGCGCCTCGGCCCGGTGGTGCGCCGCCGGGACCAGGTCGTCGCGGGCACGGCCGACCAGCGGCTGCTGGACACCAGGGGCCCGTCCGACTGGGTGCACGGCGACCCGTGGCGGGTGCTGCGCATCCAGTCCGAGTTCGTGGAGGGCTTCGGCGCGCTGGCCGAACTCGGCCCGGCCGTCAGCGTCTTCGGCTCGGCCAGGACGCTCCCCGACTCGCCCGACTACGAGCTGGGCGTGCGCATCGGGCGCGGCCTGGTCGAGGCGGGCTTCGCGGTGATCACCGGCGGCGGCCCCGGCGCGATGGAGGCCGCCAACCGGGGCGCCAGCGAGGCGGGCGGCGTCTCGGTCGGCCTCGGCATCGAGCTGCCCTTCGAGCAGGGCCTCAACGAGTACGTCGACATCGGTGTCAACTTCCGCTACTTCTTCGTGCGCAAGACGATGTTCGTCAAGTACGCGCAGGGCTTCCTCGTCCTGCCCGGCGGACTCGGCACGCTGGACGAGCTGTTCGAGGCACTGACCCTCGTGCAGACCAGGAAGGTGACGCGCTTCCCCATCGTCCTGGTAGGCACCGACTACTGGGCGGGGCTCGCCGCGTGGCTGCGCGAGACCGTCGTCGCGCAGGGCAAGGCGTCCGACCGCGACCTGGCGCTCTTCCACGTCACGGACGACGTGGACGAGGCGATCGCGCTCGTCACGGAGCCCTGACTGCCCGGCGCGTGCCGTCAGGCCAGTCCCCGGCGGGCCACCGCCGGGGGCCGGTGGCCCGCGATGGAGGCCACCATGTCGAGCACCTGCCGCGTCTCCGCGACCTCGTGCACCCGGTAGACACGGGCGCCGAGCCAGGCGGAGACGGCGGTGGTGGCGAGCGTCCCCAGCAGCCGCTCCCTGACCGGCAGGTCGAGCGTCTCGCCGACGAAGTCCTTGTTCGACAGCGACACCAGCACCGGCCAGCCGGTCGCCGTCATCTCCCCGAGCCGCCGCGTGGCCTCCAGCGAGTGCCGCGTGGACTTGCCGAAGTCGTGGCCCGGGTCGATGAGCACGCCGTCCGGGCGCACGCCGAGCGCCACCGCACGTTCCGCCAGGCCGACCGTGACGTCCAGGACGTCCGCCATCACGTCGTCGTACGCCACCCGGTGCGGCCGGGTCCGGGGCGCCGCGCCGCCCGCGTGCGTGCACACCAGGCCCGTGCCGTACTCGGCGGCCACCTCGGCGAGCCGCGGGTCCACGCCGCCCCAGGCGTCGTTCAGCAGGTCGGCGCCCGCCTCGCACACGGCGCGGCCCACCTCGTGCCGCCACGTGTCCACGCTGATCACGACCGACGGGTGCCGCTCGCGCACGGCCGCGACGAACCCCGCCGTCCGCCTGATCTCCTCGGCCGCGTCCACCTCGGCGCCGGGGCCCGCCTTCACGCCGCCGATGTCCACGATCGCCGCGCCCTCCCCGACGGCGCGCGCGACGCGGTCGAGCGCCGGGCCGTCGGCGAAGGTGGCGCCCTGGTCGTAGAACGAGTCGGGCGTGCGGTTGACGATCGCCATGACCACCGGCTCGTCCGGGGGGAACGTCGCGGTTCCGAGGCGCAGCATGCCGTTCAGTTCTCCGCTCCTTCGAGTCCGCCGGGGCCCGCGGTCCCGGCCTGTCCCGAACCTACCTGGCCGTCCGGGCACCCGGCCGCGCCGGGACGTGCGACGATCGGAGCGCCGCACGGCGGCGCGGCGGGGAAGAACCGACGAAGGGGACGCGCGTGTTCTGGATTCTCATCGCCACCATGGTGCTGGTGATCGCCGGTGTCACGCTGGCGGTGCTCAGCAGCGGCGACGGCGCGGGCGGCCCGGTCACCGGCGGCCTCGTGGACGCGGTGCCCGACCGGCTCGACGACCCGCTGCCCCGCGACCGGCCCGTCGGCCCGGCCGACGTGGTGCGCGTACGGCTGCCGGTGGCGGCGCGCGGCTACCGCATGGCGGAGGTGGACGACGTGCTCGACCGGCTCGCGGCGGAACTGGCCGAGCGCGACGCGCGCATCACCGAGCTGGAGACGGCGCTCGCCGGCGCCCAGGCCCTCGCGCTGGACCACCAGGCCCCGGCCGGTGGCGCCGCCGCCGCCGACGACGACCCGGGCCGCGCCGACGCCGGGCCGGGGGCGTACGCGGGGGAGCGCTTCGCCGACGACGACCGGGCGGCGGCGGACGCGGCCTTCGTGGACGGCGCGTACGGGGACGGCGCGTACGGGGACGGACGGCCCGGCGGGGACGCCCCTCGCTAACGCCCCTCGAACCGCGGCCGCTCCTTGCGCAGGAACGCCCCGACCGCCGCCCGGTGGTCGGCCGACGCCCCGGCCTCCCGCTGGAGCCGCGCCTCCTCGTCGAGCGTCTCCGCCAGCGGATGCGACGCCCCGAAGGCCAGGGACCGCTTCAGTGCCGCGTAGGCGAGCGTCGGGCCCGCCGCCAGCCGCAGCGCGGTCTCCCGCGCCGCCGCCGCCAGCTCCCCGTCGGGCACGACGCGCTGGACGAGCCCGATCCGCTCCGCCTCCGCCGCGTCCACCCGGCGCGGGTCGAGCAGCAGCTCGGCGGCCCTCCCGGCGCCCACCGCGCGCGGCAGCGTCCAGGAGAGGCCCGAGTCGGCCGTCAGGCCGATCCCGGCGAAGGCGGTGTGAAATGCGGCACTCGCGGCCGCGAGCCGCAGGTCGGCGGCGAGGGCGAGGCCCAGCCCCGCGCCCGCCGCGGCGCCCTGGACGGCCGCGACCACGGGCCGGGGCATGGCGGCGATCGCGAGGGTGATCGGCCCGTAGTGCCGCGCCACGGTCTCCATGGCGTCCCCCGGCCGCTCCTCGCGGGCGAGGGCGTCGCGGTGCTCGGCGAGATCCTGACCGACGCAGAACGCGCGGCCGTTGGCGGTGAGGAGAACGGCCCGTACCGCGGAATCCGCGGCCGCCGCGCGGAGTGCGCGCAGCAGTGCTTCCTTCGCCGTGACATTCAGGGCATTCAGCTGTGCCGGTCGATTCAGTGTGATCGTCGCGAGACTCTCGGTCACTTCGTACAGCACGGTGTCGTCCATGTCCTTCAGCATGGCGCGGACAACGGGAGTATCACGGTCAATCGCCGAATTGAGTGGTTTTGCGCGCGCGCGTTGCCGAAGGGATACCACCCAATGTTGGTCAGGGGGACGTTCCATGCGGGATAATGGAGTGGAGCAATGTGTTCGACGCCGGTGTCCGTTGGCTTCTCGTCCTCGGGTCGCCGGTGGAGACGGGCTGGTTCAGGAAGGGGAACGAGCATGGCGGCCATGAAGCCGCGGACGGGCGATGGTCCGCTTGAGGTGACCAAGGAGGGGCGGGGCATCATCATGCGCGTTCCGCTCGAAGGCGGTGGCCGACTCGTCGTCGAGCTGACCCCGGACGAAGCGGTCGCCCTCGACGAGGAGCTCAAGAAGGTGACCGGCTGAGCGTTCGCGCCGGCCGTCTCCGCATTTCCGTATCTCCTCGTAGCGGTTCTCCCGCCGGTTCGCCGGCACGACCCAGGGCTGCGCAGGATTTTCCGATCCGTTCCACCGCTTCACCACCAGACCGCTCGACGGCTCCACCGTCAGTCTCTCTCCGGTCTGTTCGGCGCCAGGACTCAGACGCGGGTCGCGCACAGCAGGCCGTCGCCGACGGGCAGCAGCGCCGGCACGAGTTCCCGGCTCTCCCTGACGGTCCGCAGCAGTTCGCGCAGCATCCGCACCTCGGTGGGCTGCGCGGCCGAGTCCACGGTCCTGCCCCCGGCGAACACCCCGGCGAAGACGAGCAGCCCGCCCGGACGCAGGAGCCGCAACGATTCTGCGAGGCATTCGAGGCATTCGAGACGGTCGCCGTCGCAGAAGACGAGGTCGTACCCGCCGTCGGCCAGCCGGGGCAGCACGTCCAGCGCGTGCCCGGGGATGAAGCGCGCACGGTTCGCGGCGAAGCCGGCCGAGCGGAACGCCTGCCGGGCGAACTGCTGCCGCTCCGGCTCGATGTCCACGGTCGTCAGCACCCCGTCGGGGCGCATGCCGTGCAGCAGGTACAGGCCGGAGACGCCGGTGCCGGTGCCGATCTCCGCGACCGCCCGCGCACCCGCCGTCGAGGCGAGCAGCCGCAGGGCGTCGCCGGTGCCCGGGGACACGGCGCGCACCCCGGCCTCCCGCGCCCGCTCGCGGGCCCACCGCAGGGCCGTCCCCCCGGCGCTGTCGGCGTCCGGTTCGCCATACGCCTCGGCGAACGCCCAGCTCCTCAGCCGGTTGCCGGTAATGGCCCTCTCCTGTCCCCGTCTGTCACGCGCTTTGACTGTAGCGACTCCGGGCGGGAACAGGACGCCCGGACCGCTCGTTGGATCAACCGGACGGCCCGCGGACCCGATGTCCGCGGTCAAAGCCGGTCGAAAATGCTTATCCGGAGCTAACGGGCGGGGTGGCTATGGTAGGGACTCCACTGGACACCACCAGAGCCGACAGGGGAGGTGCGGCCACGTCCACGGGGCGGAAAGTGCTCAGGCGCTTTCTGCGGACGTCCGGCGGGCCGAATTCCGTGACAGACACCGCTGACGCCGATCGGGCGCACACCACTGCCGACTTCACCGACGGCCCCACCACCGCCGTCGCGACGTTCGGCACGGTGCCCGATGGTCAGAGCTGGGCACCCCCCAGCTGGGAGGAGATCGTCAGCACCCACAGCACCCGCGTCTACCGGCTGGCGTACCGCCTCACCGGCAACCAGCACGACGCAGAGGACCTCACGCAGGAGGTCTTCGTCCGGGTGTTCCGTTCGCTGTCCACCTACACGCCGGGCACCTTCGAGGGCTGGCTGCACCGCATCACCACCAACCTGTTCCTCGACTCCGTCCGCCGCAAGCAGCGCATCCGGTTCGACGCCCTGGGGGAGGACGCGGCCGAGCGGCTCGCCAGCCGCGAGCCCACACCGCAGCAGCACTTCAACGACACCCACTTCGACGCCGACATCCAGCAGGCGCTCGACACCCTGGCGCCCGACTTCCGCGCCGCCGTGGTCCTGTGCGACATCGAGGGCCTCAGCTACGAGGAGATCGCCACCACGCTCGGCGTCAAGCTGGGCACGGTGCGCAGCCGCATCCACCGCGGGCGCTCGCACCTGCGCAAGGCCCTGCGCCACCGCTCCCCGCGTGCCCAGGCGGCCGCCGGGGAGCAGCAGGCGGACGAGTCCGTCCTGACCGCCGCGCCCGCCGGGCCGGAAAGCGGGGCGGTGTGACGACCACCCCCTCCACCCCCTCCGGCTCTTCCGGCCACGGGTGCGCCGACCGGCACCTCGGGGACCGCCTCGCCGCCCTCGTGGACGGCGAGCTGTCCCACGACAGCCGTGACCGTGTCCTGGCGCACCTGGCGACCTGCCCCGGCTGCAAGGCCGAGGCGGACGCGCAGCGCGCGCTCAAGTCGGCCTTCGCCACCACCCCGCCGCCCGCCCCCTCGGCGGGCCTCCTCGCGCGCCTCCAGGGACTGCCCGCCATGACGGCGGCGGACGACGGGGGCCCCGACGGTCCCCGCGACCCGGGCGACCCCGACCCGTTCGGCCACTCCCTGGGCGGCGGGCTCACCGGGGGACCCCTGTCCCGGGGCGGCGAACGCCCGGGTGCGGAGCGCGCCTTCGCGTTCGGCCTGCTGCCCGGCGGCAGGGACCGCGGCTCGCTGCTCGCCCCCGCCGCGCTCGACACGGACCGCGGCTTCCGCATCCACGAACCGGCGCGCGCGCACCGCGGGCACCGGCTCGCGTTCGCCGCCGCGGGCGCGGTGTCCCTGGCCGCCTTCGCCATCGGCGGGGCGCTCTCCGGCGTCGGCGGCTCGTCCGGCGGACCGGGCTCGGCCGGCACGGTGGCGGCGGGCAACGGCCCGGCCAGCACCGCGTCGTTCCGCACGACGGCCGGACGGGCCGACGAGGAGAGCCGCGGCAGCCGTTCCCAGCCGGGCTCCCTCAGCGCGCCCCTCGGCCCGCTCGCGCCGAGCGGCCAGCTGCCCCCGCCCGGCGCACCGCTCCTCGCGGCCGACTCCCTGCTCGTCCCCGGCATCGCGCTCTCACCCGATCCGGTCGTCGTCCCGGCCGTCTCGCCCCTGGCCGTCACCCCGCCGGGCGCGCTGTCACCCGACGGCACGTCCCCCGCCCCGACCCCCACAGCCCCCGCCCCCGGCACCTCCGGAGCCGTGAGCCCCCGCTGATCCGGACCGCCCGACCTGGTTCAATGCACCCACGGGGACGGGGACCACGGACGGCTCGCAGACGATGGGGACACCGCCATGGACAAGGGAAACAGCCTTCCCGGCCCTCAGGCCGGCTCCCAGCGGCCACAGGACCAGCAGGAACAGCAGGACCAGCGGGACCAGCAGGAACAGCGCGACTCCGCATCCGTGGAGGAGGACCACCCCGGCCACGACCCGTACGGCACCCCGCCGTACGGGCAGCCGGGGCCCTGGGCGCCCGCCCCGCCGGTGCAGCGGCCCGAGCCGACGCCCCCGGCCGGGACCGTCCTGCCGGGCGCGCCGCCGCCGCGCTCCCCGCGCTACGACCCGTGGGCTCCGCACCCCGTCTGGACCGTCCAGCCCGACGCCGCCGACACCGACACGCCGCGCCGCCTCCCCGGGGCGCGCCGCCTCGTCGCCGGCGCAGCCCTGCTGGCGCTGCTCGCGGGCGTCCTCGGCGGCGTCGTCGGCGTGTACCTGGAGCGGAACGGCGCGTTCAGCGACGTCCACCTGTCCAGCACCGAGGGCCGCGACACCCCGCCCGAGCCCGGCAGCATCGCCGGGATCGCCGACGCCGTGCTGCCGGCCGTCGTCACCCTGCACGTCTCGGGCAGCGACGCGGGCGCCACCGGCACCGGCTTCGTCCTCGACGACCGCGGCCACATCCTCACCAACGCGCACGTCGTCCGCCCCGCCGGCGGGGGCGGCGCCATACAGGTCATGTTCGCCAGCGGCGAGACGGCACGCGCCGAGGTCGTCGGCCAGGACGCCGGGTACGACCTGGCCGTCGTCAAGGTGACGGGTGTCACCGGGCTGACGCCCGTCGAACTGGGCGACTCCGACACCGTCCGCGTCGGCGACCCGGTCGTCGCCATCGGCGCGCCCTTCGACCTCGCCGGGACCGTCACCTCCGGCATCATCAGCGCCACCGAGCGGCCGATCACCGCGGGCGGCGAGGAGGCGGACGGCTCCGACATCAGCTATGTCAACGCGCTCCAGACCGACGCCCCCATCAACCCGGGCAACTCGGGCGGTCCCCTCGTGGACCTCGACGGCCGCGTGATCGGCGTGAACAGCGCCATCCGCACCGGCGACTCGGGCGGCTTCGACGCCGGGGGCGCCGGCAGCGTCGGCCTCGGCTTCGCCATCCCCGTCAACCAGGCGCGGGACGTCGCCGAGCAGCTGATCAACACCGGCCGCGCCACCCACCCCGTCATCGGCGTCACCCTCGACACCGGCTACCTGGGCGACGGCGCCCGCGTCGGCAGCTCCACCGGCGGGACCGCCGTCGAGCCGGGCAGCCCCGCCGACGCGGCGGGCATCAGGGACGGCGATGTCGTCACGGCCGTGGACGGCGCCCGCGTGCGCAGCGCGGACGAGCTGATCGTCAGGATCCGCAGCCACCGCCCCGGCGACGAACTGGCCCTCACCGTGGAACGCGACGGTGACGAAGTGACGCTGGAGGTCACCCTGGGTGAGGCCGCCGGTGGTGAGTGAGGCACGGACCACGGGCGGGTGCCCATCGTTTACCCGCTCGTGGGGCTCGGCCCCTCCCATCCGCCTCCCCGGGCGGGTACCGTTTTGTGACAACCGCGTGCGCGAGGGAGCTGACAGGTGTTCTTCGATATAGGGTCCCTGGAGTTCATCTTGCTCCTGATCCTGGCGATTCTCGTCTTCGGCCCCGAGAAGCTGCCGAAGATGATCCAGGAGGCCGCCGCCTTCCTGCGCAAGATCCGCGAGTTCTCGGACAGCGCGAAGCGCGACATCCGCTCCGAGCTCGGTCCCGAGTTCAAGGACTTCGACTTCGAGGACCTCAACCCGCGGACCTTCGCCAAGAAGCACCTCCTCGACAACGACGACCTCGGCCTGCGCGAGCTGGGCAGCAGCCTGGACATGCGCAAGGAGCTGTCCGACGTCGCCGACGCCGTCAACAGCCGCCCGGCCGGCCCCGGGCTCGCCAAGCAGCCGGGCGGCGCCGCCCGCCCGGCCGGCGGACCGGTCAGCCTGGCGAAGGACTCCGACCCCAAGCCGGTCGTCCCGCCGCCCGCCGCGGCGGCCGGGGAGCACGCGCCGTTCGACGCCGACGCGACCTGAGCCGCCCGGCGGCCCGCGGCCGTTCCGACACCGGCTCCGACGCCAGCAGAGTGGAATCCCCGGCGCACGGGGGCGCATGACGCCACCCGTCCTCCGGCATGCCCGCCTGCTCCGATGCGGATGGCTATCCTCCCTATGTCCGGGGTGTGCCCAGGACGAGGGCAATGAGGAGGCGTCGCGTTACATGGAGACGACCAGTCGAGCCGAGCCGCAGGACGCCATGGGCGATGGCGACGAGACCGGGGGACCCGGGGGAAACGGTGCGGCGCAGGGGGTGCCCGGGGCACGGCGCGCGGTGGAGGGCTACCTGCTGGCCCAGTTCCCCTGGTACGGGCTGGACGAGGCGTTCACCGGGCCGCGCTGGCTGATGCAGGTCGGCATGGCGGCGGACGGCGCCGTCGAGCACGGCTCCACCGGCCACGGCGACGAGCCGTCGCTCCGGGGCGAACTCGGCGGCGAGGCCGACCAGCGCTTCACCGTCGTCGTGACGGTCGCGAGCCGCCCGGGGCGCCGCAGCCCCGACGGCAACGGCATGCTGGAGGCGACGTCCGTGTCCTCCGCCGCCTGGCTCGCCGGCTCGGGACTGCTCTCGTGCACCTGGCCCGCCCAGATGGAACGCGCGCTGCGCCAGGACTGGCTCGAACAGCAGACGGCCATCGCCTGGGAGCTGGCCGACGACCTCGACGGCGGCGGCTGGTCCACGCTGTCCCTGCCCGTGGACGGCGTCCCCACCGACTTCCTCTACCGCGAGTCCGAGTACGGCTGGGTCCTCGCGGGCGCCGCCCCGCACGGCGTCCACATCGGCGCGTACGGGCGCGGGATGAGCGCGTACGGCCTCGGGTTCGCGGTCGTCAAGGACATCGAGGGCTACGCCGAGCGGACCACACCGGCACCCTGACCCCGCGCTCCTCCCCGCGCGGCCGGGTACGACCGCCGGGCCGGACCCGCCGGGCCCGGCCCGCGCACGTCACCCCGCCATCACGTCAGCGGGACTGCGGGCGTCAGAGCCTGCCGCGCGGGGTCAGCCCCAGCGACATGCCCGCCAGGCCCCGCTGCCGCCCGCTCAGCGTGGACGCCACCCGGCGCAGCGCCTCGGCGGCCGGGGAGGCGGGATCGGCCAGCACGACGGGCGTCCCGTCGTCGCCGCCCTCGCGCAGCCGCACGTCGATCGGGATCGAGCCGAGCACCGGCACCTCCGCGCCCGTCGCGCGCGTCAGCCCCTCCGCGACGCGCTGCCCGCCGCCCGTGCCGAAGACGTCCACCATCTCGCCGCAGTGCGGGCAGGGGAGCCCCGCCATGTTCTCCACGACGCCGACGATCTTCTGGTGCGTCTGCACCGCGATCGACCCGGCGCGCTCGGCGACCTCGGCCGCCGCCTGCTGCGGCGTCGTCACGACGAGGATCTCGGCGCCCGGCACGAGCTGGGCGACGGAGATGGCGATGTCGCCCGTCCCCGGCGGCAGGTCGAGCAGCAGCACGTCCAGGTCGCCCCAGTACACGTCCGCGAGGAACTGCTGGAGCGCGCGGTGCAGCATCGGGCCGCGCCACACCACCGGCGCGTTGCCCGGCGTGAACATCCCGATGGAGATGACCTTCACGCCGTGCGCGGACGGCGGCATGATCATGTTCTCGACCTGCGTGGGCCGCGCGTCCGTCCCGAGCATGCGGGGCACCGAGTGGCCGTAGATGTCCGCGTCCACGACGCCGACCTTCAGCCCCTGCGCGGCCAGGGCCGCCGCCAGGTTCACCGTCACGGAGCTCTTGCCGACACCGCCCTTGCCCGACGCCACCGCGTACACCCGCGTCAGCGACCCCGGCTGGGCGAACGGGATCTCCCGCTCGGCCTGCCCGCCGCGCAGCGTCGTCGCCAGCTCCTTGCGCTGCTCGTCGCTCATGACGTCGAGGTCCACCCGCACGCCGGTCACCCCGGGCACCGCGCGGACCGCCGCCGTGACCTCCGAGGTGATCGAGTCGCGCATCGGACAGCCCTGGATGGTCAGATACACGCCCACGGTCACGGTGCCGTCCGGGGCGATCTCCACCGACTTGACCATGCCGAGATCGGTGATGGGCCGGTGGATCTCCGGATCGTTCACCCGCTGTAGCGCCGCACGTACGGCGTCCTCGCCGACGAGGGAGGTATCGGTAGCCATGCCCCGATGGTACGGCGACCCGAACGGCACGCGGTCATGGCCCTTTCCGGGCCGCGCGCCCTTGCCGGTACGCTGCGCCTCACCCGTCAGCGACCCCGGCGAGAGGCAGCCCGTCGTGACCCCCCGTTCCCCCCTGTCCCGCACGGCACGGCGCGCTGTCCCGCGGCGCCCCAGACGGGACGGGGCGCGGACGCTCCTGTGCGCCCTCGCGCTCGGTGCCGCGCTGGCGGCGTGCGGCGGGGAGGACCCCGACGCGGGGACGAACGGGCTCGGGAAGCTGGACGCGCCCGCGATCGAGGAGCGGGCCAGGGCGGCGGCGGCGGACGCCGCGTCCGTACGGCTCGTGGGGACCGTCATCAGCGGCGGGCACGAGTACGAGCTGGACGTCCAGCTCGCGCGGGACGGGGCGGCGGGCGAGGTGGCGTCCGAGGGCGGCCACTTCCAGCTGCTGCGGGTCGGCGAGGAGCTGTACATCTCGGCCGACGCGGCGTTCTGGCAGAGCGACGCCGTCCCCGAGGGGCTGGAGTCCGACCCGGCGCAGACACTGGACGGCAAGTACGTGCTGGTCGCGCCCGAGGACCCGGCGTACGGGCAGCTGGTCGGATTCACCGAGATGGACGTCCTGCTCGACGGGCTGCTCGTCCTTGAGGGGGAGCGGGAGAAGGACGACCGCGCCGAGGTGGACGGCGTCGAGACGATCCGGGTGACGGCGGACGGCGGGGCGGGCGGGGCGCTCGACGTGGCGCTGATCGGCGAGCCGTACCCGCTGCGCCTCGAACGGGGCGGCGGGGCGGGCGAGCTGACGCTGCGGGACTGGGACGAGCCGTTCGAACCGGCGCTGCCGGACGAGGAGCAGGTCGTGGACTACGGCGAGGCGATCCTCGACGAGGGAGACGACGGTGACGGCAGTGACGGCGGAGACGGCTGACGCGGCCCGTCTCAGCGGGCGCGGCGGCGGCGCCTGGCCGGGAGGCCGCTCGGGGTGCCCGAGCGGGTGGCCGCCGGGGACGGCAGCGGCGGCGCGGCGGGAGAGGCCGTCGGCATGTGGGCAGGGCGCAGGACGGGCCCGCCGTCCGGGGCCAGCCGCAGGACCCGGCAGTCCGCGCGCCAGCGGGCCGCCGTCTCCGCGGCGGTGTCCCGCCCGTTCAGCCGCTTCGCGGCCAGCTCCACCGCCGCCGCGGTCCACTCGTCGCCGCCCGGCGCCGGTTCCGACACGGCCGCGGGCCACGACACGAGCCGCCCGCCCTTGTCCTTGCTGCGGCAGGTGACCTCCGCACGGACACCGTCCGCCAGCCCGAGGCCGTCGAGCGGCTGCTCGCCGGGGCCGCCGACGAGCCAGACCGCGCCGTCGTGCCAGACGTGCCACAGCGCCCGCGCGGGCCCCTCGGGGCCGCGCACCCACACCAGCGCCGACTTGCGCGCCGCCTCCTCGACCAGCGCCGCGTCGAACGCCGCCCCTGACGCGTCCATGCCCGTCACCCCTGTCAGCTCTGTCAGCCCTGCCAGCCCGTCACCGCCAGGCCGTGTCGTTCGGATCGTGCCTGGCGCGCGCCGCCGGCCACCGCGCCTCGCCGCGTTACCGCATCGCCCGGGTACGCCCGGTACGCGTGGCGATCCGGTGCCTTGCGAGGCACGGCGTCCGACGACGCGGACCGATCCGCCACGATCCGAACGACACGACCTAGGCGGACAGGCCGAGCGCGCTCATCCGCTTGGTGTGCGCCTCGGTGATCCGCGAGAACATCCGGCCGATCTCCGCCAGGTCGAAGCCGTCCGCGACCCCGCCCACCAGCATCGTCGAGAGCGCGTCACGGTCCGCGACCACCCGCTGCGCCTGCGACAGCGCCTCACCCATCAGGCGCCGCGCCCACAGCGCCAGCCGGCCGCCGACCCGCGGGTCCGCCTCGATCGCCGAGCGCACCTTCTCCACGGCGAACGACGCGTGCCCCGTGTCGTCCAGCACCCGCAGCACCAGGGCGCGGGTGTCCGCGTCCAGCCGGGAGGCGACCTCGCGGTAGAAGTCCGCGGCGATCGCATCGCCCACGTACGCCTTGACCAGGCCCTCCAGCCAGTCGGACGGGGCGGTCATCCGGTGGAAGCCGTCCAGCGCCGACGCGAACGGCTCCATGGCGGCCGTCGGGTCCTCGTCGATCCCCCGCAGCCGCTCCGTCAGCTGCTCGAAGTGGCTCAGCTCGGCCGCCGCCATCCTGGCGAGCGCCGCCTTGTCACCCAGCGAGGGGGCCAGCTTCGCGTCCTCCGCGAGCCGCTCGAAGGCCGCCAGCTCGCCGTAGGCCAGCGCGCCCAGCAGATCGACGACCGCGGCGCGGTAGCGCGGGTCCCCCGACGCCGACGGCCAGTCCTGGGCGGCGATGCCCGTCGGCGCGGGCGCCTCGGACGGGGGTTGGTCTGCGGAAGTCTGCGGCGTCTCCATGGCAGTGCACAATAGCCGTCACCGGCGGTCCCGTACCCGCCCGCGGCCGAGCCCCGGCCGCCACGACCTGACACATGTGCGTGGTTCCGGGGTACAGTGCTAAAGAGACCCGCCCGTACGCGGCGGATCGCCAATCCCCCTGCTGGAGTCCCGGCGGCCCGGAAGTCACGGAGCCCGGGGACCCCCCGCGGATGCCCGGTCGGTGGCCCGATCGGCTCCGACTGACCAGCCCTCCGCGCGGTCCGTGCACCTCCGCACGGCCCGCATCACGAGGGACCCGCTCGCGCGGTGCGTGCGCTTGAGCGAGACGACCGGGTCCCGCGCCGGCCGGCCGGCCCTGGTGGCCGCCGGACCACGGCGCGGTGGACAAGACCCGCCTCGCCACCGTGTGCCGCGTCACACAAGAAGAGGCAACGACCCTGTCCGCTACCAGCTCCCTCACCTTCCGCGATCTCGGCATCCTGCCCGAGACCGCCGAGGCCCTTGAGGCCGTCGGAATCATCACCCCCTTCCCCATCCAGGAGATGACGCTGCCGGTCGCCCTCGCGGGCACCGACGTCATCGGCCAGGCCAAGACCGGCACCGGCAAGACGCTGGGCTTCGGCCTGCCCCTGCTGGAGTCCGTCACCGTCCCCGCCGACGTCGAGGCGGGGCGCGCCGCGCCGGAGCAGCTCACGGACGCGCCGCAGGCCCTCGTGGTCGTGCCGACGCGCGAGCTGTGCCAGCAGGTCACCAACGACCTGCTGACCGCCGGCAAGGCGCGGAACGTCCGCGTCCTCCCCATCTACGGCGGCCGCGCGTACGAGCCGCAGGTCGAGGCGCTCACGCGCGGTGTCGACGTCGTCGTCGGCACCCCCGGGCGGCTGCTCGACCTCGCCGGGCAGCGCAAGCTGAACCTGTCGGAGGTCCGCTGCCTCGTCCTGGACGAGGCGGACGAGATGCTCGACCTCGGCTTCCTGCCCGACGTCGAGAAGATCATGGACCTGCTGCCCGCCAAGCGGCAGACGATGCTGTTCTCGGCGACCATGCCGGGGCAGGTCATCGGGCTCGCCCGCCGCTACATGCGCCAGCCCACCCACATCCGCGCCGCCGCGCCGGACGACCACGGCACGACCGTGGCCAACATCACACAGCACGTCTTCCGCGCCCACTCGATGGACAAGGCCGAGATGGTCGCCCGCATCCTCCAGGCGGAGGGCCGCGGCCTGGCGATGGTCTTCTGCCGCACCAAGCGGACGGCGGCCGACGTCGCCGACCAGCTGACGCGGCGGGGCTTCGCCGCCGGCTCGGTCCACGGCGACCTGGGGCAGGGCGCCCGCGAGCAGGCGCTGCGCGCGTTCCGCAACGGCAAGGTGGACGTGCTCGTCTGCACCGACGTCGCGGCCCGCGGCATCGACGTGGACGGCGTCACCCACGTGATCAACTACCAGACGCCCGAGGACGAGAAGACGTACCTGCACCGCATCGGCCGTACGGGCCGCGCGGGCGCCACCGGTACGGCCGTCACCCTCGTGGACTGGGACGACATCCCGCGCTGGCAGCTGATCAACAAGGCGCTGGTCCTGGACTTCCAGGACCCGCCGGAGACCTACTCCACCTCGCCGCACCTCTTCGAGCTGCTCCGCATCCCGGAGGGCACGAAGGGCACCCTGCCGCGTGCCGAGCGGACCAGGGCGGGGCTCGACGCCGAGGAGGTCGAGGACCTCGGCGGTCCCGACGCGCGCCGCAGCAGGCGCGGCGGTGGCGGGCGCCAGGAGGCGCAGCAGAAGGGCCAGAGGGACCAGAAGGACAAGGAGAAGGAGCGGGCGCCCCGTACGCCGCGCCGGCGCCGCCGTACGCGGGGCGGGCAGGCCGTGGCGGGCGGCGCCGAGGGCGCGGCGGAGGCCGCGGCACCGGCGGCCGGGCCCGAGACGGCCGGCGAGCCGGGCGAGGCGCCCGCGACGCCGCGTACGCCTCGCCGCAGGCGGCGCAGGCGCGGCGGCAGCGGCGGGAGCGGCGGCGGTGGCACCGACGGCGCCGGAGCGGGCGCGGCGGGCCAGGCGGCCGCGGGCGACTGACCGGAGTGAACGCACGGGCGAGGCGGACCCGCACCTGTCCGCCTCGCGCACGAGGGGCCTGCGCGGTGGTCGCGGGCCCGCTCGGGGCACGGACGGGTGATCCGTCCATGCGCCAGGCCCCGGGAGATCGGCCCGTCGCGGATCTCCCCGGGACCGACCCCAGCCCTATGCGGCACCGGGCGCGCGCCCGTCCAGGACCGTCACCTTCCTCGGCGCGGCCCCCGCTGGACCCGCGTCCGTCGGACGCGGCCGCTTGATTCCGTGAGCGCGTGCCGTACCTCCCGGCCGCCCACACCGGTGCGATACCCCGGCGGCGTCCGGGATGCGTCGCATCCTTGGCGTTGACCGGTAGGCCGGCTCACCCGCCGCCCGCGAACGCGGTACGCATCCGGTCCCGCCCCGGCCGCTGCTGACGCCGATGCTGTGCGGGCCGTATGAGCTGTTGGGCGTACATCCGGGCTCCGGCGGCGTCCGGGATGCGTCCCATCCCCGGCGTGTCCACCTGATTCGGCTGACCGGCTCCGTCAGCGCGTGCCACGCCTTCCGGCCACTGACGACAGCGTGCCCCGCATGCCGTGCGGGCTGTTCGGCGTACGCGTCGGCTCAACGGCCTCGTGGCTCCCGGCGGCGTCCCGGATTCGCGAGCACGGTGCGCCTCCGGGGCTGACACGGCCGGCCGATGCCGGCGCCGGGAGACGGGCATGAGGCACCGGTCTCCGCCTTCCGGGAACCGGCCGGATGCCCCTGAGACCCGGACGGGATGATGTCACGGCCCGTCACCCGGTCTCCCGCCCCCATACCGGCGGCTCGACGTGGCCGTGGCCTCGGTGGGCGGGGGCGAGAACGGTGCCCGTGCCCGTGGCGCGCGGATGCGGCACCCCGGCCCACCGTTTCACCGGCCCCCACACCCGGAACCGGAGCGGCGCGTCACGCTGCGCAGAGGTGCGAAGGCCACCGGTGCGGGGCTTCAGGGTCTCCTGGATCGTTCCGGCCGGAGCAGCCTCCCGGCGGCCTGCGCCGCTCTGCGGCGTGCGGCGGGACCGTTGGGCGCTCCGGCCTCGCGGAATCTCCGGTGGCGTATCCGGGCCGGGGGAGAGGGGGCGGGAGGCGGTACCGGAAGGTGGTGTCCGGAACGGTGGGTCCGAGGACGGTCGTGTTGACGTCCCGGCCGTGCGGGGTCGGTGGGGCCGCCCGTGCGGCGTCGTCCGCCGTGCGCGGTTAAGGTCGGTTCCGGGGGTGTCCGGGGTGTGTTCGGGAGGACAGCGTGAGCAGGCCGCCGTTCTGTGTGCCGCCGGTCGGGGTGCGGGCGTACCGGCTCGTGACGCGGCGGGGCGACTTCGCGGTGCTGGACGTCGAGCCCGCCGGTGAGCCGATCGGCACCGTGCTGCTCGTGCCGGGCTACACGGGCAGCAAGGAGGACTTCATCGCGCTGCTCGTGCCGCTGTCGGCGGCCGGGTTCCGCGCGGTCGCCGTGGACGGGCGCGGGCAGTACGAGACGGTCGGGACGCGGGCGCGCGCCTCGTACGGTATCGGCGCGCTCGCGGAGGACGTGCTCGCGCAGGCCGACGCGCTCGGCGGCGCCGGGCCCGTGCACCTGGTCGGGCACTCGCTGGGCGGGCTGATCGCGCGCGGCGCGGTGCTGCGGGCCGTCGCCGCGCGGCGCGCCCCGCTGCCGTTCGCCTCCCTCACGCTGATCGCCTCGGGGCGCGGGCGGGTGGCGCCCCTTCAGCGCTGGAAGGTCCGCATGCTCGCGGTGAGCCTGCCGGTGCTCGGCGCCGACCTGCTCTGGCGGCTGCTGAACCCCCGGGCGGAGCCAGGCGAGATCGCGGACTTCCTGCGCCGCCGCTGGCTGGCGAACGCGCCGACGCAGCTGCTCGGCACCGGCAGGCTGCTGCTGCGCGAGCCCGACCGGGTGGCCAGGCTCGCCGCCGCCGGGCTGCCGGTCCATGTCGTGTCGGGGGAGCGGGACGGCGCCTGGCCGGTGCCGACGCTCGACCGCATGGCGGAGGAACTCGGCGCCCACCGCTCGGTGATCCCCGGCGCGGAGCACTCGCCGAACGCCGAGCAGCCGGGCGCCACGGCGGCGGCGCTCGCCGGGTTCTGGACGGGCCTGCCCGGCGCGGACGGCTGATCCCGGGGCCCGCCCGCCTCAGTGCGCCGGCAGGTCCCCGCAGAACGCGCGGATCGCACGCTCCACCACCACCGGCTTCTCCCAGGGCAGGAAGTGCCCGGCCCCGCGTGTCCGGAACGGGCCGACGGCCCGCGGGAACGCGAGGGCGCACCGCTCGTACGGACCGTGACCGCCGGCCAGGGCGGCGCGCCCCTCAGCGGGCGCCGGTGACCGGCCCGGCGCCCGTCGCCCGCGCGACGATCGCCTCGTACGCCGCGGGCGCCGTCGTGTGCTCGCCCAGGCGGCACGTCTTGCGGCTGCCGTGGTAGTCGCTCGACCCGGTGGCCAGCAGCCCGAGGTCCACCGCCAGCGCGTCGAGCCGCAGCCGCGTGTCGGTGTCGTGGTCCATGTGGTCCACCTCGATGCCGTCGAGCCCCGCCGCCGCGAGGCGGGCGATCGCGTCGTCGGGCACGACACGGCCGCGCGAGACCGCCATCGGATGCGCGAAGACCGCCACCCCGCCCGCCCCGTGGATCAGCCGGACCGCCTCGAACGCGTCCAGCTCGTGCTTGCCCACGTGCGCCCGCCCGCTGTCCCCGATCCACTCGGGCGTGAACGCGTCCGAGACCGTCGCGACGACCCCCGCCTCCACCAGCGCCTGCGCGATGTGCGGGCGGCCCACGGACCCCTGGGCCAGCTCCCTGACGCGCTCCCACGTGATCGGCGCGCCGAGCCCCCGCAGCCGTTCCACCATGGCCTGCGCGCGCGGTACGCGGTCGTCGCGCAGCAGGTCGCGCTCGCGGGCGAACGCGGGCTCCTCCGGGTCGAAGAGATACGCCAGCATGTGGAGGCTCACGCCGTCCAGCACGCAGGAGATCTCGGCGCCGGGCACCAGGGTCAGCCCCGGCGGCAGGGCGGCGGCCGCCTCGGCGAGGCCCGCGACCGTGTCGTGGTCGGTGAGCGCGACGACGTCGAGGCCCGCGTCGGCGGCGGCGCGGACCAGCCCGGCGGGCGAGTCGGTGCCGTCCGAGGCGGTGGAGTGGGCGTGCAGGTCGATCCGCATGGTGCGCAAGGCTACGGCAGGGGACGCGGGGGCCCGTCAGCCGTCCGGCGCCATCAGCCGGGGCGACAGGGCGCCGCAGGGGACCAGCTCGATCTCGGAGCCCGCGTCGCGCAGGTCGGTGAGCACCATGTCCTCGTACAGCAGCGGGCCGCACAGTTCGGGCCACACGACGGCCCACAGCCACAGGCCCATCGCCTCGCCCGCGAAGACGGCGCGGTCGGCGGGGGCGTCCGCCACGTGCCACAGCGGCGTGGGACGGCCGGCCGCGAGGACCTTCGCCTCCGGCGGGCGGCCGGTGCGCAGCCGGGGGCCCGGGTCGGGCCCGGATATGCCCGCGTAGCGTGCGCCGAGCCCGACGCCCGGCTCCTCGGCGACCAGCACCAGTTCGCCCGGCCCGCCCAGCGGCCCGGGGCCCGTGCAGGCGACGGCGGTGGCGCGCCCCCCGCTGCGGTCGTCACCCGCGCAGGCGACACCGCTGAACAGCCAGCCCACCGGCAGGGGCCAGGGCATCCACACCGGTACGCGCGTCCGCTCCACGACCACCGCCAGGGCACCGACGCTCGGCGGGACCACGGGCTGCACGGGATGCACGGCGCCGTGCGCGGCACACTGCCACGTGTCGGCGAACAGACCGGGCGCCCGCACCCGGCCACCGCACTTCGGGCAACTGGGTTCGCCCCTCATGGGGAACAACAGTCCCTTCCACCTGTCGGTCCGTCAAGGCTTGTCATCCGCTGAGGGGTACCCCGGCCCGGCCCGGATCACGCGGGTCGACACCGTGCGCCCGCCAGCGTTCGCGCAGGGCCTCCGCGCCACGCGCGCGTTTCCAGGCCGTCTCGTGCGGCGTCATGGGCAGCAGGGGCAGGAAACGCACCGGGTCGAGCGGCGCGGGCAGCGCCAGGTCCGGCACCGGGTCCCCCGGGTCGCCGACCAGCACGGACGTGAACGGCGCGCCGGGCCACAGCGGTTCACCCAGGTCGAGGGACGCGCCGGGCGCCACCACGACGCCCTCCACCACCGGCGACGCCGCCAGCACGGCCAGCGGACGCAGCACGCGGTCGGTGTCGGCCGCGCCCGCGCGGAACGTCAGCAGCAGTTCGGCACGCGGTCCCCGCTCCGGGTCGGCGACCACCGCCGCCGGGTCCGCCATCGGCGCCGCCGCCATGCCGAGCGTCGCGTACCGCACCGTCCCGCCGCCGGTGAAGCGCAGCACCTCGACGCGCTCGGTCCCCAGGAACGTGACGGCCGCGCGGGCGTCGGGCTCGCCGAGCGCGGCCCGCAGGCGCTCCTCCACCAGCGGCAGCACGGACACGGGCCTCACGGGACGCGTTCCCCCCGGATCACCAGGGCGAGGCCCGCCAGGACGGCGGCCATCGCCGGGTACGCGGCGGCGGGCGGGAACTGCCCGAGCCACACGGCCGCCACCAGCGCCGCGCCCGGTGTTTCCAGCAGGATCGCCGTGGACGTCACGGACGGGCCGAGCCCGGCGACGACGCGGTTGATCAGCGAGTGCCCGAGCAGCTGCGAGACGACCGTCAGCACCAGCAGCTTCCCCCACGTGTCGGCGCTGTAGCCGCCGCCCAGGGAGGCGCCGGTGGCGAGGCAGAGGACCAGCAGCAGCACGGCGGTGCAGCCGTAGCAGAGGAACGTGTAGACCGTCGTGCTGGTGCTGCGCCGTACTTCCGCGCCGATCAGGACGTACACCGCGGCGGCCATGCCCCCGGCGAGCGCGAGCGCGTCACCCGCGAGGGCCCGCGCCGACACGCCCAGGTCCACGCCGGTCAGCAGCAGTACACCGGCGAACGCGACGGACGTCCCCAGCCATACGGCGGCGGGCGGCCTGCGGCCCGTGAGCCGCAGCAGCAGCGTCGTCCACAGCGGGGTCGTCGTCACCAGCGCGACGGACGAGGCGACCGACGTCAGCCGCAGACTGGGCAGCCACAGGGCGAAGTGCGCCGCCAGGGCGACCCCGGCGGCCAGCGACAGCAGCAGCGTCCTGCGGCCCGCCCGCGCCAGTTCCCTGCGCAGCCCGGCCCGCAGCAGGACGACGGGCGCAAGGCCCGCGGCGGCGAGCCCGTTGCGCCAGAACGCGATGGCCAGGGCGGGCGCGGCGGTCGCCGCGATCAGGGGGCCCGACAGGGAGATGCCGACGACGGCGACGGCCAGCAGCGCGAAGTCGAGCCGCCGTGCCGGGCCGAAGGGGGAGAGGGGGATCGGCGGCGGGGTGGTGGCAACGGCGGCGGTGCGGCTCGTCGTGTCAGGAACGGCCACGGTTCCTCCCTCCCTTTCCGGCGGTCGCACAGCGCGTGTCGAGCATGGGGGCGCGCCCCCGGCGGCACAAGCCCCCAGGACAGCCGGAGGGCGGCCCGCCACGGCGGACCGCCCGCGCACGCCCCGGGGCGCGCCGTACCGTTCGAGCGCCCGGTGGCGTCAGACCGCCCCGAAGCCCACCCGGCGCGCGGCCGGCCTGCCGATCTCGATGTACGCGATCCGGTCGGCGGGGACGAGGATCTTGCGGCCGTTCACATCGACCAGGCTGAGCAGCTTGGCACTGCCGGAGAACACGTCGGCGACAGCGCTCTCCACGTCCTCGACAGACTGCCCGCTTTCGAGAGCGATCTCGCGCGGCGTGTGCTGAACGCCGATCTTGATCTCCACGGCTTGTCCCTCCACTGGTCCGTTGCTGGATCTCAGGTTAGCCGCGCCCGCGGCGCGCCCGCCGCCGCCCTGCCACGCCGAGAGCGAACAGCCGCCGCCCCCGGTGAGCGGGGGCGGCGGCCGTCCGTACGGGCAGGCGGGCGCGGGTCAGTGCTGCTCGGCGCCGCTGTGCATCGGGAAGCCCGCGATGCCGCGCCACGCCAGCGAGGCCGTCAGGTTCTTCGCGACGTCGCGCGGGATCTTCTGGTCGGAGCTGAGCCAGTGCCGCGCCGTCACCTGCGCCATGCCGCACAGGCTGACCGCGAGCAGCATCGCCTGCTCCTCCGGCAGGTCGGCGTCCTCCGAGATCAGCGGGCTGACGAGCTTCGCGCAGTCCGCCGAGACCTGGTCCACGCGCTCGCGGACGGCGGGCTCGTTCGTCAGGTCCGACTCGAAGACCAGCCGGAACGCGCCGCCCTCGTGCTGCACGTAGCTGAAGTACGCGTCCATCGTCGCCGCGATGCGCTGCTTGTTGTCGTTCGTCGAGTCCAGCGCCTCGCGCACCGCGAGCACCAGCGCCTCGCAGTGCTGGTCGAGCAGCGCGAGGTACAGCTCCAGCTTCCCGGGGAAGTGCTGGTAGAGCACGGGCTTGCTCACCCCGGCGCGGTCCGCGATGTCGTCCATGGCCGCCGCGTGGTAGCCCTGGGCGACGAACACCTCCTGCGCCGCGCCCAGCAGCTGGTTGCGTCGGGCCCGGCGCGGCAGGCGGGTGCCGCGGGGGCGAGCCTCGGTCTGCTCGGTGGCGCTCACGCCGGCCTCCCGGTGGTGTCTGGTTCGGTGCGCCGCGCGGCTCGCGCCGTGCGCCGTCCGGTCATCGTACGTTCGTGCCGTCGCGCAGCGTGCATCCGTCGCGGGACGATCTCACGCTGCGGACACGCCGTCGCCCGGGGTGACCGCCCCGGGCGCCGTTCACCGGTAGTCGTCGTCACCCGGCCCGACCTCGCGGTCCTGCTCCGCCGCGTCGGCCGGGTCGGCCTCGGCGGGCAGCCGCACGCCGGGCCCGGGGTCGACCGGGTCCAGCAGCGCGCGCCGCTGCTCGGCGGCGTCGGCCTCCGGCGTGCCGTCGGCCAGTGCCTCCCCGGCGTCCGGCGCGTCCGCGCGCCGCTCACCGAGCGTCTCGTACGCCTCCGCCTCCTCGGCGAAGCCGTCCTCCGTCTGTTCCCTCGCCATCACAGTCACCTCCGGACGACCGGCGGGCAACTCCAGCGTAGGGGCGCGGCGGTGCGGACGCGAACCGGCCAGGTGCACGCCGTACGGGGTACGGCCCGTACCGTGCTCGTACTATTGCGGGCATGCCGAGCACCGAAGAGCAGCGCGTCGAGGCCGCACTCGCCGCCGCGGAGGGCTGGCCGGGGGTACGTGACGGGGAGACCCTGCGGTCCGTCGCCCTGCCGGGGATGATCCTGGCGGTACGCCGCAGAGCCGCCGGACGCGACGGGCTCGAACCCGCCCTCTTCGTCCACGGTCTCGGCGGCTCCTCCCGCAACTGGTCCTCCCTGATGGCGCTCCTGGCCGACGAGGTCGAGTGCGAGGCCGTGGACCTGCCCGGCTTCGGCGCTTCCCCGCCGCCCGACGACGGGGACTACTCGGTGTACGGACACGCGCGCGCCGTCGTCCGCGTCATCGAGTCCTCGGGCCGCGGGCCCGTCCACCTCTTCGGCAACTCGCTCGGCGGCGCCGCCGTCACCCGCGTCGCGGCACTGCGCCCCGACCTGGTGCGCACCCTCACCCTGATCTCGCCCGCCCTGCCCGAACTGCCCCCGCAGCGCACCGCGATCCCCACCGGCATGCTCGGCCTGCCGGGCGTCGCCCCGCTCGTACGGCGGCTCACCCGCGACGTCTCGCCCGCCCAGCGCGCCCGCGAGGTCCTGCGGCTCTGCTACGGCAACCCGGAGCTGATCACCCCCGAGGAGCACGCCGCGGCCGAGGCGGAGGCCGAACGGCGGCAGGCCCTCCCGTACTTCTGGGACTCGCTCAGCCGCTCGGCCCGCGGCATCGTCAACGCCTACACGCTCGGCGGCCAGCAGTCGCTGTGGCGGCAGGCGGAACGCGTCCTGGCCCCCACGCTGCTGCTCTACGGCGCGCGGGACCGGCTCGTCGCACTGAAGTCGGCGAAGCGGGCGAAACGGGCATTCGGGTGCTCCCGGCTGGTCGTCCTGCCGGAAGCGGGACATGTGGCGATGATGGAGTACCCAGCCGTCGTGGCCGGTGCGTTCCTGGACTTCAGGCCCGACCGGCCCGTCGGGCCCGCAGCCGCCGGGACGACCGCCGCCACGGAGGGCTGAGGGAGCCGCATGGACCACCGCGAGACCGCCGCACCCTCCTCGACCGCCGGGCCGGAGGAGGCGTTCGGCCCGCGCCAGGAGTATCTGGATGCCTTCGAGGACGAGACCTTCGGACGCGCGCAGCCCATCCCCGGGCAGCGCGCGGCGCAGCGGACGGACACGCCGTCGTCCGGCCGCCACGGCCGCCCGCCGCAGCACCGGCGCCGACGCGTGCCCGGGGATAGCGGGGGCCGCCGGGCGGGCGGCAGGGGCAGGACGCTCACCGGGGTGGCCGCCGCGGCGGTCGTGACGGTGCTGGCCGTCGTCGTCGCCACGCAGGTGACCGGCGGCGAGGACGGCGGGCCGGCGCTGCCGCCGCCCGGCGGTGACGGGCGCGGGCCCGCGGCGGCGGTCACGCCGGAGCCGGAGCCGGAGGCCCTGGCCTCCTCGCCCGGGGCCGAGACCGAGACCGAGGCCGAGGCTCCGCCGGACCCGGAGCAGACGTACGACCGGATGATGACGACCATGTTCGCCCTGGACCCGGAGCTGACCGGTTCGGGCGAGCTGGTGCCGGTGCCCGGGACCGACCCGGCCGCCGACCCCGACGCGACGACCGTGCTGCGCTACCGCGTGGACGTCGAGGAGGGGCTCGGGCTCGACGCCGAGTTCTTCGCCGAGGTCGTCCACCGCACGCTCAACGACGAGCGGAGCTGGGGGAACGGCGGCGAGCGCAGCTTCGCCCGCGTCTCCGGCGGGGACCACGACTTCGTCGTCACCCTCGCCAGCCCCGGCACCGCCGCCGACTGGTGCGCGCGCTCCGGCCTCGACATCACCGAGGACAACGTCTCCTGCAACTCGTCCAACACCGAGCGCGTCATCATCAACGCATGGCGCTGGGCGCAGGGTTCCGAGACGTACGGGGACGACATCGCCGCGTACCGCCAGATGCTCGTCAACCACGAGGTGGGCCACCGGCTCGGGTACGGGCACGCGCTCTGCTCGTCGGAGGGCGCGCTCGCGCCCGTGATGATGCAGCAGACCAAGTTCCTGGAGACGGACGGCCTGACCTGCGTGCCCAACCCCTGGCCGCATCCGGACAACTGACCGACTCTCGAACCGATCGCGGTTAACGACCGGGGCGCGCCCTGAGTCACGAAACTTCACCCCTTCCGGTGGTGTGACGGACAACCGTCCGCCGTAACCGGCACATGTAGACATACCGTCTTTCCGTCACGGGAGAGACGTATGACAGGGGGTGCGCCGGTGCGCGTCGCATTGCTCACTGAGGGCGGGTATCCGTACGTCCACGGCGAATCGGCCGCCTGGTGCGACCGGCTGCTGCGCGGTCTGTCCCGGTACGACTTCGAGGTCTGGGCGCTCAGCCGCAGCGGGCGGCAGGCCGCCGGGCCGCGCCGCGCGCTGCCGCCGAACGTCAGCCGGCTGCGCACCGCCGCCCTGTGGGGGCCGCCGCCCGGCGGGCCCGGGGGCGCGCGGGGGCGGCCCGCGCGGCGCTTCGCCGAGTGCTTCGCCGAACTGGCCGCCGCGCTGTGCTCGCGCCCGGGGCACGCCGGAGCCCACGGGCAGGCGGACCGTTTCAGCACCGGCCTGCTCGGCCTCGCCGCGCTGGCCGCCGTGCACCGCGGCCTCACCCGCTGGCTCTACTCCGAGCAGGCCGTCCGCGTCCTGGAGGCCGCCTGCCGCGCCCCCGGCGCGCCCCGCGCGGTGCGCGCCGCCCGCGTACCGGACCTGCTGGCCGTCACCGAACGGCTCGAACGGGCGCTGCGCCCGCTGGAACTCCTCCCGCCGGGCGGGCCCCCCGGCGTCCACCTCTGCCACGCCGTGGGCGCCGGGCCCGTCGCGCTCCCCGGGCTGCTCGCGGCGCGGCTGCACGGCGTGCCGCTGCTGCTCACCGAGGACGCCGGGCGGCCGGGCGCCGGGAGCGCGCCGGGGGCGGCGTACGCGGTCGCGCCCTCGGCCGCGCGGGCGCCGGTGCGCGCGCTGCTGGCCGCCTTCCAGGACCGGCTCGCCCACGAGACGCGCGCCGCCGCCGCGCTGGTCACACCCGGCGGGAGGGCGTCCGTGCCCGCTCCCGGACCAGGACCCGCTCCCGAGGACACCGCCACGCTCGTGTGGGCCGGGCGGATCGAGCCGGCCAAGGACCTCGTCGGCCTGCTGCACGCCTTCCGCGCCGTACGGGACGCCGAGCCCGCCGCGTCCCTGCGGGTCGTGGACACCGGCGGCGCGCGCACCGACGCGGGCTACCTCGCGCGGTGCCGCGCGCTGGCGCAGCGACTGGTGCCCGGCGGGGTCTCGTTCACCAGCGCCGGCACCCCCGGCGCGCCCACCCTGGCCGACGCGTACGCGGCGGGCGCCGTCGCGGTGCTGTCGAGCGTCGTGGAGGGCGTGCCCGTGCCGCTGATCGCCGCCATGCACCGCGGGCGCGCGACGGTCGCCACCGACGTCGGCGCGGTGGGCGAGGTCGTCGGCGCCGCCGCCGTCCTCGTACCGCCGCTCGACCCCGCCGCGCTCGCCGCCGGATGCCTCGCCCTGCTGCGCGACCCCGAGCGCCGGGCCTCGCTCGGCGCGGCGGCCCGCGCGCGGGCGCGCGAACTGTTCACCACCGACCACGGCGCCGCCGCCTACGGCGCCATCTACCCGGAGCTGCTCGCGATGGCGAGCACTCCCCGGTCCGTCCCCCACGGGGACTCCGCTGGGCACGGCACACCCCGTTCCGTGCACTGCACATGACCGTCCCCTTCCCCCAACCCCACGATCGATCGTGCACACGCAAGGAGCACAGAGTCATGAGAGTGCTGCTTCTCGGCGCCGCCGGCTACCTCGGCCGGTTCGTCGCAGACCGGCTGCTCGCCGACCCCGCCGTCCAGCTCACCGCACTGGGCCGCGGTGACGACGCCGACGTCCGGTTCGACCTGTCCACCGGCAGCCCCGGCGCCCTGACCCGCTTCCTCGACGCCGTCCACCCCGGCGTGGTCATCAACTGCGCGGGCGCCATCCGCGGCACCGCCAGCGAACTGACCCGCCACAACACCGTCGCCACCGCCACCCTGTGCGAGTCGCTGCGCCGCAGCGGCTGCCGTGCCCGGCTGGTGCACATCGGCTGCGCCGCCGAGTACGGCCCCTCCCCGAACGGCTCGTCCATCGCCGAGGACGCCGTCGCGCGCCCCGGCGGCCCGTACGGGGTCAGCAAGCTCGCCGCCACCGAACTGGTCCTCGGCTCAGGGCTCGACGCCATCGTCCTGCGCGTCTTCTCGCCCACAGGTCCCGGCACACCCGCCGGATCGCCCCTCGGCCGCCTCGCTGACGCCCTGCGCCGCGCGATGCAGCACGGCGACACCGAGCTGAAGCTCGGCGGACTCGCCGTGCACCGCGACTTCGTGGACGTCCGCGACGTGGCGCGCGCCGTGCACGCCGCGACCCTCTCCGCCGCCCAGGGCGTCGTCAACATCGGCACCGGCCACGCCGTACGGCTGCGCGACGCCGCCGTCTCCCTGGCCCGCATCTCCGGCTTCACGGGCGCGCTGCACGAACTGGAGAGCCCCGCCGTGCCCCGGCAGGGCCACGAGCCCGGCGCCCACCCCCACCCCCACACGCCCGCCGCCTCGCACCCGGTCGCGCCCCCGTACCCGGACGGCTGCGGCGGCTGGCAGCAGGCGGACGTCCGCACGGCCCGCGACCGCCTCGGCTGGCGCGCGAGGATCGGCCTGGAGGAGTCCCTGGCCGACATCTGGATGGAGGCGGCCTGCCGCATGTGACGCGCGGTGTCCGGGACGGTGCCCGCGCCCGCGCCCGGACCGCCCGCCGGGACCCGTGCCGGCCCCTGCCCGCAGTGTGGGACGGCTGTCCAGGAATGCGACGGCGCGTGGCACTGTTGGGGGGAGAGTCACGACTGTCCCTAGACCTACGGAGTCCCCGTGTCGCTGCCACCCCTGGTAGAGCCGGCTGCCGAGCTCACCGTCGATGAGGTCCGCAGGTACTCCCGCCACCTGATCATCCCCGACGTCGGGATGGACGGGCAGAAGCGGCTGAAGAACGCCAAGGTGCTCTGTGTGGGCGCCGGCGGTCTGGGGTCGCCGGCGCTGATGTACCTGGCCGCGGCCGGGGTCGGCACGCTCGGCATCGTCGAGTTCGACACCGTCGACGAGTCGAACCTCCAGCGGCAGATCATCCACAGCCAGGCGGACATCGGCAAGTCCAAGGCGCTCTCCGCGAAGGAGACCGTCCAGGGCATCAACCCCCTCGTCCAGGTCAACCTGCACGAGGACCGCCTCGACTCCTCCAACGTCATGGAGCTGTTCGCCCAGTACGACCTGATCGTCGACGGCACGGACAACTTCGCGACCCGCTACCTCGTCAACGACGCCGCCGTCCTGCTCGGCAAGCCCTACGTGTGGGGCTCCATCTACCGCTTCGACGGCCAGGCGTCCGTCTTCTGGTCCGAGCACGGCCCCTGCTACCGCTGCCTCTACCCCGAGCCGCCGCCGCCAGGCATGGTGCCGTCGTGCGCCGAGGGCGGCGTGCTCGGCGTGCTGTGCGCGTCGGTCGGCTCGATCCAGGTCACCGAGGCCATCAAGCTGCTCGCCGGCGTCGGCGACCCGCTGGTCGGCCGCCTGATGATCTACGACGCCCTGGAGATGACGTACCGCCAGGTCAAGGTCCGCAAGGACCCCGACTGCGCGGTCTGCGGCGACAACCCGACCGTCACCGAGCTGATCGACTACGAGGCGTTCTGCGGCGTCGTCTCCGACGAGGCGCAGGCCGCCGCGGCGGACTCGACGATCACGCCGCGGCAGCTCAAGGAGTGGATCGACGCCGACGAGAAGATCGACATCATCGACGTCCGCGAGCCGAACGAGTACGAGATCGTCTCCATCCCCGGCGCGCGCCTGATCCCGAAGAACGAGTTCCTGATGGGCGGCGCGCTCAGCGACCTGCCGCAGGACCGGCGCATCGTCCTGCACTGCAAGACGGGCGTCCGCTCGGCGGAGGTGCTCGCCGTCCTGAAGAACGCGGGCTTCGCCGACGCCGTGCACGTCGGCGGCGGCGTCATCGGCTGGGTCAACCAGATCGAGCCGGAGAAGCCGGTGTACTGACCCGCGGGGCCAGGTACGGAACGGCGGCGGCGCCAGGGGCACGTTCCCCCGGCGCCGCCGTCCGCGCGTTCAGGCGTCGCACGTCGTCCCGTCGTCCGGGACGTCGCCGTCGAGCAGGTACGCGTTCGCCTTGTCGCGCACGCACTCGTTGCCGCTGTTGTACGCGCCGTGGCCCTCGCCCTCGTACGTCAGCTCGACGCCGACGCCGTCGCCCAGCGCGTCCTTCATGTGCGCCGTTCCCTCGTACGGGGTGGCGGGGTCGCCCGTCGTGCCGATCAGCAGGACGGGCGCCGAGCCCTCCGCCGACACGTCCGGGTGGTCCTGGCGGCCGCGGACGGGCCACCAGGTGCACGACAGCATGCCCCAGGCCATCGGCGGGCCGAAGACGGCCGAGGCGTCCTCGAAGTCGCCCAGGCTGTCGCGGACGTGGTCCTCCGAGAAGCGCTTCTTCGAGTCGGCGCAGTTGATGGCCGTCAGGGACGACTGGAGGGTGGAGTAGGTGCCGTCCGGGTTGCGGCCGTTCATGGAGTCGCCCAGGGACAGCAGGACGGTGCCGTCGCGCGCGTCGCCCGCCATGGCGTCGTCGAGCCCCTGCGTGAGGTAGGGCCAGAAGTCCTCGGAGTACAGCGACTGGGCGATGCCGTTCCACGCGAGGGACTGCGTCAGCTCGCGGCCCTCCGGGTCCTGGGTGCGCAGCGGGTGGTCGCGCAGGCGGTCGAGGAAGCGGCCGAGCCGGTCCTCGGCCTCGTCCTTGTCGCCGCCGAGGGGGCAGTCGTCGCTCTCGGCGCAGTGGTCCAGGTAGTTGCCGAGCGCCAGCTGGAAGCCCTTGGCCTGGCCGAGGGCACCCTGCTCGCTGTCGCCCGTCGGGTCCACGACGGCGTCGAGCAGCGCGCGGCCGACGCGGCGGGGGAAGAGGTGCGCGTAGACGCCGCCGAGTTCGGTGCCGTAGGAGATGCCGAAGTAGTGCAGCCGCCGGTCGCCGAGGACCTCGCGCATCAGGTCCATGTCGCGGGCGGTGGCGGTGGTGGTGAGGTGTGGCAGGAGGTCGCCGGAGCGTTCCTCGCAGCCGTCGGCGAACTCCTTGAGGCGGTCGGTGTACGCGCGGCGCTCGCCGGCCGTACGGGGGGCGGCGTCGGCGGCGAAGAAGTCGTCCAGCTCACGGTCGTCGAGGCACTGCACGCCCTCGCTGTCGCCGACGCCGCGCGGGTCGAAGCTGACGAGGTCGTACCGCTTGTTCAGCTCGGCGTAGTCCTTGCCGAAGGCAGGCAGCGTCGCGACGCCGGAGCCGCCGGGGCCGCCGAAGTTGAACAGCAGCGAGCCGATGCGGTCGTCGCCCTTCGCGTCGGTGCGGGCGCGGATCATGGCGATGCCGATCGTGTCGCCGCCCGGGTCGGTGTAGTCGACGGGCGCCCGCATCGTGGCGCACTCCCACGCGGCGCCGTCCGGCAGCGGGGTGGGGGAGGACTCGGGGCCCTGCGCCGGGTCGGTGCCGGGGCAGCGGGACCAGTCGAGGCGCTGGCCGGTGAGGGAGTCGGGGAGGTCGCCGGTGTCGGTGGCCCGCCGGTCGGCGGCGGCGCGCTGGGGGGCACGTTCGGCGCCGTCCGCGCCACCGCCGCCGCAGCCCGTGGCGGCCAGCAGGGCGGCGGCGGCCAGCCAGGAGGGTGCGGCGAGTCGGGCACGGCTCATGCGGGCTCCCATCGATCGCTCCGACAGGCCCATCGTCCGCGCCCGCCGCGCGCCCCCGCACCCGCAGCACGTCAACCGGGTGAGCGGCGCACCGATCCCAGCCAGCGGCCGCGCAGGCCGATCAGCACGGCCGCGGCGACCAGCAGCAGGAGCAGGGAGACGGCGGTGGCGGCCTCCTGGTCCTCCTGGAGCAGCAGGTAGACCTTGAGCGGGAGGGTCTGCGTCGTGCCCTCCAGATTGCCCGCGAACGTGATGGTCGCGCCGAACTCGCCGAGTGCCCGCGCCCAGCACAGCGCCGCCCCCGCCGCCAGCGACGGGCCGGCCAGCGGCAGCGTGACGAGGCGCAGGGTGCGCAGCGGGCCCGCGCCCATCGTCGCGGCGGCCTCCTCGTACTGCGGCTCGATCCCGGCGAGCGCGCCCTCCAGCGTGATCACGAGGAACGGCATCGACACGAACACGGCGGCCAGCACCGCGCCCGTCGTGCTGAACGGCAGGGTGATCCCCAGCGACTCCAGCCAGCCGCCGAGCAGACCGCGCCGCCCGAGGCCCCGCAGCAGGGCGACGCCCGCGACGGTCGGCGGCAGCACCATCGGCAGGATGACGAGGCAGCGCACCGCCGTCTTGCCGGGGAAGTCGGTGCGCGCCAGCAGCCAGGCCAGCGGCACGCCGACCACCATCGAGACGGCGAGGGCCCACGCCGAGACGAGCAGCGACAGGCGCAGCGCGGCGGCGACGGACGGCTCGGTCAGGCGCGTCCACAGGCCGGTCCAGGGCGCGTCGGCGACGATGCCGAGGAGCGGGACCAGCAGGAACGCGATGGCGAGCAGCGCGGGCAGGACGAGCGTCAGGGGCGGCCTGTGCCGGGGCGTCACGGGATCAGGGGGGCACGGGGTCAGGGGGCGAGGAAGCCCGCGCCCGCCAGGACCTCCCGCGCCTCGTCGGTGAGCAGCCAGTCCACGAAGTCCTGGGCGGCGTCGGCGTTCTCCGAGTCGGCGACCGCCGCGGCCGGGTACTCGGCGAGGACGTTGTCCTCCTCGGGGATCGGCACCGCGCGGACGGCGTCCTCGCCGGCGGCGGTCGCGTCCGTGACGTAGACGAGCCCGGCGTCGGCCTCGCCCAGTTCGACCTTGCCGAGGACGGCGCGCACGTTCGGCTCCTCCGAGTCGGGCCGCGCGTCGATGCCGAGGCGGTCGAGGATCTCGCGCCCGTACCGCCCGGCGGGGACCTCGGGCGCGGCCAGGACGAGGCGCAGGTCCGGGTCGGCGAGGTCGGCCAGTCCGTCCACGCCGCCGGGGTCGTCGGGCGGGGTGACGAGGGTGAGCGCGTTGCGGGCGAAGACGGCGGGGCCGTCGGTGAGGTCGGCGACGCCGTCCATCGTGGTCGTGTCGGCGGTGACCAGGACGTCGGCGGGCGCGCCCTCCCGGACCTGGGCGGCGAGTTCCTGGGAGCCGGCGAAGGAGAAGCGGAGGGTGACCTGCGGGTTCGCGTCCTCGTAGACCTCCTGCGCGTCCTCGAACACGTCGGTCAGGGACGCGGCGGCGAGCACCGTCAGCTCGACGGACCCGCCGCCGCTGCCGCCCGCGGCGTCCGTGCCGTCCCCGTCGGAGGCGTCGTCGGAGCCGCAGGCGGCGAGGAGGGCGGCGGCGAGGACGGCGGGCAGGGCGCGCGTCAGGGTCCTGGAGTGCAGCAGCGGCATGGGTACCTCACACCGTGTCGATGTGGACGTTGGTGGCCTTCACGCGGGCGACGGCCTCCATGCCGACGGCCAGGCCCAGTTCCTCGACGGCCTCTCGGGTGAGCAGCGACACCAGCCGGTGCGGGCCCGCCTGGACCTCCACCTGGGCCGCCACGTCGCCCAGCCGGACGGCCGTGACGATGCCGGGGAACGCGTTCCGCGCGGAGGTGTACGGCACGTCGTCCCCCTCTCCGGCGCCGTCGGCTGCCAGGGCCACGGCGAAGGCGGCGAGGTCCGTGCCGTCGATCAGCCGCCTGCCCGCCTCGTCGCGGCGGGTCGGCAGCCGCCCGGCGTCCGCCCAGCGGCGCACGGTGTCGGGGCTCACCCCGAGGAGGCGCGCGGCGGGGCCGATTCCGTAGGAACGCATGTGCGGCACGTTATGTGTCCCGGGCTCGCATACGCAAGGTGGCCCGGGAGTTGCGGCTCGCAGGTGCGGCGCCGACGCCCTGTCAGATGGCGCCCTTCCTGGTGAGCTGCGTGAACGCCAGCCAGCCCGGCAGCACCGGCAGCCAGAACGTCATCAGCCGGAACAGCAGCACCGCGCCCAGCGCCGCGTGTTCCGGCACGCCGAACGCCGCGAGACCCGCGCTCAGCGTCAGCTCCACCGCCCCGATGCCGCCCGGAGTCGGGGCCGCCGAGCCCAGCGCGTTCCCCGCCAGGAACACCACCGCGATCGTCGGATAGCTCAGCTCCCAGCCGAACGCCCGCAGCGACGCGTCCAGGCACATGACGAACGCCAGCGTCATCAGCAGCATCCCGCCGATGCCGGACAGCAGTTTCTTCGGCCGCTGCACCACGTCCAGCATCCGTGGCACCACGCCCGCGAACAGCGTACGCACCCGCTCCGACAGCGACTTCCGCAGCCGCGGCACCGCGGTGATGATCAGCGCGGCCACCGCGACCGTCAGGAGGCCCGCGATCACCGTGCGGGACGGCGACAGCGACGGCGTGTGCTCGGTCCCCGTGATGTAGCCGAAGACGGCGAGCAGCACGATGTGGCTGCCGAGGCCGAACAGCTGCGACGCCCCGACGCTCGCCACCGCGTGCCCCGGGCGCAGGCCCTGCCGCTGGAGGTAGCGCGTGTTCAGCGCCACGCCGCCGATCGCCGCGGGCGCGACCAGCTTCACGAACGAGCCCGCCACCTGCGTGACGACCGTCCGCCCGTACGCCACCTTCTCCGGCACGAAGCCCAGCAGGCTCATCGCGGCGGCGAAGTACGTCAGCGCCGAGAACAGCGCGGCGACGATGACCCAGCCCCAGTTCGCGTCCTCCCACACCCGCTGGAACTCCGGCGTGATCACCTGGATCGACAGGAAGTACGCGGCGAACACGGCCGCGATGATGCTGACCAGCGTCCGCGGTTTGATGCGCTCGACGCGGGCGGGCTCTATCGGCGCCTGCGGCCTGATCAGCAGCACCTGCTGGCGGATCAGCGACAGCAGGTCCGGCTCGCGCGCCTCCTCCAGCGCCTCCTCCATCACCTGCTTCTCGGCCTGCCGCGCGGCCCGCACCGTCTTGCGGTCCGCGTTCTCCGGCAGGCTGCCGCGCGCCTCGCGGTACGCGCGCGTCGCCTCCAGCACGGCCTGCCGCTCCCGGCCCGAACGTTCGCGGGCGAGCTGCCGCAGCGTGGCGCGCGTGCCCCTGGTCAGCGCGATGGGCTGGAGCAGCGGCAGGCTGTCGGCCACCGCGTCGGGGCCGAGGACGGACACGGCCGCGCCCACCGTGCGTTCGGCGCCCACGCGCAGGCCGAACGTCGTCAGCAGCTGCGCCACGTCCATCCGCAGCAGCAGATCGCCCGCAGCGATCTCACCACCGCGCAGGTCGGTCAGGAAAACGGTGCCCAGGTGATCGACCAGCAGTGAGCCGCCGTCCAGGCGCCGGTGCGCGATGCGCCGGGACTGTAGCGCGACCACCTGCCGCCAGGCCGCCTCCATCAGCGCGTCCGTGATCTCGTCGTCGGGCAGCGAGTCCAGGTCACGGCCGCCGATGTGCTCGTAGACCAGCATCACCGCGTCGGGGCCCAGCTCGGATGTCGCGATCAGCTTCGGCGCGTTCGCACCGGCGGCGATGGCGGCGTACGCGAGCAGCGCCTCCTGTTCGAGGACCTGGCGCAGCGTCGGCAGGCTGCGGCGCTGGGTGATGCCGCGCAGCGCGAGCCGGCGCCACAGGCGGTAGAAGAAGCCCTGCGCCTGCTGGGCGCGGTCCACGACCGTCACGTCCAGGGGCGGCCCGTCCTCCAGCGTCACCAGGTAGCGCCGGGAAGGCTCGCTGTAGTCGCCGCGCTCACGCCTGGCGCGGCGCTCCGCCTCGTCCGGGTCCTCGGCGCGCAGCGCGCTCACCGGACGGAAGCCGACATGGCGCAGCCCGGCCAGCAAGTGCTGCGCAGTGGGCCGTACGTTGGGGGAACCGACGGTGTACAGCGTCGCGTACGCGATGGTCCAGCCGATCAGCATCGTCACGATGATGGAGAACGGCGTGGTGTACCCGGCCACCAGCACGGCCACCCCGTCGAGCACCAGCACCGACCACATCGCCAGCCGCCAGCGCGGCCGGTGCGTCATGCCGACGGCGGTGGCGTACGCGATGACGGGCGCCAGGTAGTCGTGCACCGGGTCGGTCAGTCCGCCGCCCGGGGCGTCGCGCGTCAGGGCGTTCTGCACGGAGTCGGGCGACATGCGCGCCACCCACAGACTGAACGTCAGCGACACGCCGTGCGCCAGCACCGCGGCCAGCACACCGTCCGCGATGCGCAGCCCGTCCCGTTTCACCAGCCGCTCGATGGCGAACGCCACCGGCACCACCAGGACCGCCACACTGGACGCGAACCCCGCGAAGCTGATCAGCAGCGAGGGCGCCTGCTCGGCACCCGCGTCCACGTCGTGCTCGATGCCCTCGGTCGTGCCGATCGCCCAGGTCGCCAGCGCCAGCACCACACCGATGCCCAGCAGGCCGAGCAGGACGCGCAGCAGGTCGGCGGGCCGGTGCACGCGCGCCGCGAGGATCGGCTCGTCACCGTCCACCGGGCCCGGCGGACCGCCCCCCTCCCCGGCCGCCGCCGCCCGTCCGGGCTCCTGCGGCAGGTCGCCCACCCTCGTCGCGCCGAGCACGGGCTCCTCGTCCCGTCCGCCCGGCCGCCGCACGCGCTCTTCCTCGCCCCGTATCACCGGCCGCTTCCCCGCGCCTCTCCTCGTCCCGGGGCCGCCGACCAGCTCCCTCGTGCGTACGTCACCGTGATTCCCCCCGTGCTGGGACGATAGTGGCACGCGGGACGCCGCGTGGGGACCGTCCCGTGAGATACGGCACGATGGGCGGCATGGCCGAGTCCCGCGCGCCCCACCAGATCGGCGAGTACGCCGACCAAGTCCTGTCGGTCGTCGAGCACATCCCGCCGGGCACGGTCCTCACCTACGGGGACGTGGCGGCGGCTGTCGGGCGGGGCGGACCGCGCCAGGTCGGGACAGTCATGGCGCAGTACGGCGGCGCCGTCCCGTGGTGGCGCGTGGTGCGGGCGGACGGGCGGCTGCTGCCGGGGCACGAGCGCCGGGCGCTGGAGAACTACCGCGCCGAGGGCACGCCACTGCGTGACGCCGGGGAGCCCGGCGCGTATCCGCGGGTGGACATGCGGCGGGCCCGCGGGGACGATCCGGCGCTCTGAGTCCGGCCGCGGGTCGCGGTGTCCGGCGCCGTCGGGAGCGAGCCTCACACGTACCAGCATCCCGCACGGCGCGTCCGCCCATCGGATGACCGGTCCGACCGGGGGACACGGGCCGTGCCGTGCGCGGGGCGCGGGGAGGGGCGTACGGTCGTTCTTCCGCCCGTACCGCCCGTACCGCCCGTCCTGCCCGCAGCGTCCGTCCCGTCAGCCGTCCGTCCGGCCGCGCCGTCCGGTGGCGCGGCGGTCTCCCAGAATGCGCGATGCACGTGAGTCTCTCCGTCCCGTCGACCGATCGCCCGCCGTCCGCTTCGGGAGCGTACCGACTGGTCCGTCCCCCGGCCGCCGACGCACGCGCCCTGGCAGGGGACGCGAGCCAGGCCGCCGTGGTTGAGCACGCGGCCGGTACGGGCGGTCCACTTCTCGTACTCGCCGGTCCCGGCACGGGCAAGACGACGACGCTCGTGGCGGCCGTCGCCGAGCGCGTGGAGCGGGGCACCGAGCCGGAACGGGTGCTCGTGCTGACGTTCAGCCGCAAGGCCGCCGCCGAGCTGCGGGACCGCATGACGGCGCGCATGGGCGGGCGCGCGCCGCAGGCCACCACGTTCCACGCCTTCGCGTACGCCTTCGTGCGCTCCCACCAGGACCGCGAACTGTTCGCCGAGCCGCTGCGGCTGCTCTCCGGCCCTGAACAGGACCTCTACCTGCGCGAACTGCTCGCCGGGCACCGCGACTCCGGGCGGCCCGCGACCGGTTGGGAGTGGCCGGACGAGCTGCGCGCCTGCCTCACCACGCGCGGCTTCGCCGACGAACTGCGCGCCGTCCTCGCCCGCGCCCGCGAACTGGGCCTCGACCCCGGCACCCTCGCCGCCTTCGCCCGCCGCACCGGCCGCCCCGACTGGGAGGCCGCCGCCCACTTCCTCGCCGAGTACCTCGACGTGACGCAGGCCCAGGGCGTCCTCGACTACACCGAACTCGTGCGCGGCGCCGTCCGCCTCACCGAGGACCCCGAGATCGCCGCGGCCGTCCGCGACCGGTACGACGCCGTGTTCGTGGACGAGTACCAGGACACCGACCCGGCCCAGGCCGCGCTCCTCGAAGCCCTCGCGGGCGACGGCCGCGACCTCACCGTCTTCGGCGACCCCGACCAGTCCATCTACGCCTTCCGCGGCGCCGACGTGAACGCCATCCTCGGCTTCCCCGACGCCTTCCGCACCCGCGCGGGCGCCCCCGCGCCCGTCGCCGTCCTCACCACCGGGCGCCGCTCCGGCGCCGCCCTGACCGCTGCCACGCGCCTCGTCACCCAGCGCATGCCCCTCGCCCGGCTCCCCGCCGACGCCGTGCGCCGCCACCGCGCGCTGCACGCCGTACGGGAGGGCGGGCGCGTCGAGGCGCACACGTACCCGACGCCCGGCGCCGAACTGGAGAACATCGCCGACCTCCTGCGCCGCGCCCACCTGGAGGACGGCGTGCCCTGGCGCGAGATGGCCGTCCTCGTCCGCGCGGGCGCCCGCTCCCTGCCCGGCGTACGGCGCGCGCTGACCGCCGCGGGCGTGCCCCTCGACGTGGACGGCGACGACCTGCCGCTGCGCCAGGAACCCGCCGTCGCACCGCTGCTCACGGCCCTGCGCGCCGTCTCGCGGCCGGAGCCGCGGCGCGCCCCGGCCGAGGGCCCCGACAGCCACGACAGCACCGACGGCCACGACGACCCCGACGGCTCGGGCGACCGGCCCGCGCTCGACCCCGAGACCGCCCACACCCTGCTCACCTCCCCGCTCGGCGGCATGGACGCGGCCGACCTCCGCCGCCTCGGCCGCGCCCTGCGGAACGAGGAACGCGCCGCCGGGACCGCCGTGCCCCGGCCGTCCGGCGAACTCCTCGCCCGCGCCCTCGCCGAACCCGAGCGCCTGGTCGCGCACGACCCGGCGTACGCGGGCGCCGCCCAGCGCCTCGGCCTCCTCCTGCGCAAGACCCGCGAACTGCTCGCGGGCGGCGGCAGCGCCGAGGAGGCCCTGTGGCAGCTGTGGGACGGCACCGGCTGGCCCGGCAGGCTGGAGCGCGCCGCGCGGCGCGGCGGCGCCGCCGGGCGGAACGCCGACCGCGATCTGGACGCCATCTGCGCCCTGTTCGACGCGGCGGCGCGCGCCGAGGAGCGCGTCGGCGGGCGCGGGGCGCGCATCTTCCTGGACGAGCTGGAGGCGCACGACATCGCCGCCGACACGCTCGCGGGGCGCGTCGTACGCCCGGACGCCGTACGGCTGATGACCGCGCACCGGTCGAAGGGCCTCGAATGGTCCCTGGTCGTCGTCGCCGGGGTGCAGGAGGGCCTGTGGCCCGACCTGCGCCGCCGCGGCTCGCTGCTGGAGGCCGACCGCATCGGGCGGCACGGCCTCGCCGACCCGCTCAGCCCCGGCGCGCTGCTCGCGGAGGAACGCCGCCTGTTCTACGTCGCGGCCACCCGCGCCCGCGACCGGCTCGTCGTCACCGCCGTGCGGGGCGCGGACGACGGCGACCAGCCGTCCCGTTTCCTGCGCGAGCTGGGCGTGGAGCCCGTCGACATCGGCCAGCGCCCCCGCCGCCCGCTGTCCCTCGCCGCCCTGATCGCCGAACTGCGCGCCACCACCGTCGACCCCGCCACGTCGCCCGCACTGCGCCGCGCCGCCGCCGACCGGCTCGCGGAACTGGCCGCGCTGCGCGACGACGACGGGCACCCGCTCGTCCCCGCCGCCCACCCCCAGCGCTGGTGGGGGCTGCGCGAGACCTCCCGTTCCCCGGCGCCCGTGCGTGACCCCGAACGCCCCGTGGCGCTGTCGGGCAGCGCGCTCGACCAGCTCGTCAACACGTGCTCGCTCCAGTGGTTCCTGGGACGCGAGGTGCACGCCGACACCCCCGCGACGGCGGCGCAGGGATTCGGGAACGTGCTGCACGTCCTGGCCGACGAGGTCGCCTCCGGCACGACACCCGCCGACCTGTCGGTGCTGATGGAACGCCTCGAAACCGTATGGGACGCCCTGGCGTTCGAGGCGCCGTGGCAGTCGCGCAAGGAACAGGCGGAGGCGCGGGCGGCGCTGGAACGCTTCCTGCACTGGCACGTGCTCCAGCAGCGCGAGGGACGCGAGGCCACCGCGAGCGAGCAGGAGTTCGACGTCACGCTGACCGCCGGGCGGCACGAGGTGCGTATCCGCGGCGTCATGGACCGGGTCGAGCAGGACGCGGATGGACGCGCGTACATCGTGGACTTCAAGACCGGCCGCGGACGCCCCACCAAGCGGGAAGTGGAACGCCACCCGCAGCTCGCCGTCTACCAGCTCGCCATCAGGCACGGCGAGGAGGGCGTCACGCCCGCAGGAGCGGAGCTGGTGCACCTGCGGCAGGGCGCGGCCAAGAAGGACGGCGGCGACACACTGCCCGCCGTACAGCGGCAGCCACCCCTGGGCGGGGAGAGCGGCGACGGCGGCGACGGCGCGTGGGTCGGGGAACTGCTGGCGGAGGCGGCGGGCCGGGTGCTGGACGAACGGTTCTCGCCCCGCACCGGGCAGCACTGCGGGACGTGCTCCTTCCACGGGGCGTGCGGCGCGCGGCCCGAGGGACGGCAGGTCGTGGACTGACCGGCGGGGCCCGCGCCCCCCGCGGGGTGTAGCTGGCACCACCACCGGCTGACCACCTGCACGGCTGGGAACCGCCCGCCCCGTGCGGGAGCGTGGAGGCATGGCGGAAACCAGGGAGACGGCCGTGACGGCGACGAGGACGACGGACAGCACGCGCGACATGCACGACACGTGGGGCACACCACCCCCCGCGCCCCGCAAGGGACGCTTCGGCCGCGAACTGGGCTACCTCCTCACCGGACTGCCCCTCGGCGTCGCGGCGTTCTCCACCGTCCTGACCATGCTCGTGCTCGGCGCGGCCGGCCTCGCCCTGGTCGTCGGTGCGTCCCTGCTCGTCGCCGCGCTGGCCGTGGCGGGCGCCTTCGCCCGCGTCGAACGGCAACGCGTCGCACACGTCACCGGCCGCCCGATCCCCGCCCCCCGCTACCGGGAGCGCCGCGGCAGCGGCATCCCCCGCGCGCTGCACGCCCTGGGGGACGGGCAGCGCTGGCGCGACCTGGCCCACGCGCTCGTCGCGTTCCCCCTCCGGATCGTCACGTTCTGCTTCGCGGTGACCTGGACGGTCGGCGGCCTCGGCGAACTGCTCTACGGCGCCTGGTCCTGGTCCCTGCCGCGCGACGAGGGCGAGGAAGGGCTGCTCGACCTCATGTTCGACATCTCCTCCGAGGCGGCCGACATCGCGTTCAACACGGCGGTCGGGGCCGTCCTGCTGGCCACCGCCGTCCCCCTCCTGCGCGGCCTCACCGCCCTCCAGACCGCGCTCGCCCGCGCCCTCCTCGGCGACCGCGCCTGACACCACCCGCGCCCCCTCCCGACCACCGATGACGGCCGCGCTGTCAGTGGCGGGGGATAGGCTCCCCCACGTGTCCGGCGCCCCACTCGAACGGCCCGAGCAGCTCGGCGAACTGCTCGGCATCCCGTTCACCCGCGAGCAGCTGGCGTGCATCACCGCACCGCCGGCACCCCAGGCGATCGTCGCGGGCGCCGGCTCGGGCAAGACCACCGTGATGGCCGCCCGCGTCGTCTGGCTCACCGGCACAGGACAGGTCGCGCCCGAACGCGTCCTCGGCCTCACGTTCACCAACAAGGCCGCCGCCGAACTGGCCGAACGCGTCCGCGCCGCCCTCGCCCTCGCCGGAATCGGCGGCGGCCCGGCACCCGGCCCCCACACCGCACTCCACCCCGTTCCCGACCCGGACGCCGAGGCCACCGGCGAACCGCAGATCTCCACCTACCACGCCTTCGCCGGACGGCTCCTCGCCGAACACGGCCTGCGCCTCGGCGTCGAACCCGCCGCACGCCTCCTCGCCGACGCCGGCCGCTTCCAGCTCGCCGCCGAAGTCCTCCGCGCCGCACCCGCCGACTTCGAACCGCCCCCCGGCAGCTTCACCACCCTCGTCACCGACCTCGTCGCCCTCGACGCCGAACTCTCCGAACACCTCGTCGAACCCGCCGCCCTCCGCACGTTCGACACCGCCCTCCTCGCCGAACTGGAACACACCCCCCTCACCAACGCCGACCTGCGCCGCGTCCCCGAGACCGCCGCGGGCCGCACCCGCCTCCTCGACCTCGTCGAGGAGTACCGCGCCCGCAAACGCGCCCGCGACCTCCTCGACTTCGGCGACCAGATCGCCCTCGCCGCCCGCCTCGCCCGCGACCTCCCCGAAGTCGGCCAGGCACTGCGCGACCAGTTCGGCGTCGTCCTCCTCGACGAGTACCAGGACACCTCCGTCGCCCAGCGCGTCCTCCTCGCCGGACTCTTCGGCGACGGCACCGGCCACCCCGTCACCGCCGTCGGCGACCCCTGCCAGGCCATCTACGGCTGGCGCGGCGCCTCCGTCGCCAACCTCGACGACTTCCCCGACCACTTCCCCCACCGCGACGGCCGCCCCGCCACCCGCCACACCCTCAGCGAGAACCGCCGCAGCGGAGGCCGCCTCCTCACCCTCGCCAACGACCTCGCCGCACCCCTCCGCGCCCGCCACCCCGCCGTCGCCCCCCTCCGCCCCGCCGACGGCGCCGAACACGCCGGACGCGTCCGCTGCGCCCTCCTGCGCACCCACGCCGAAGAACTCACCTGGGCCGCCGACCACATCGCCCACCTCGTCGCCACCGGCACCCCGCCGGGCGAGATCGCCGTCCTGTGCCGCACCGCCGGCGACTTCGGCGCCATCCAGCGCGAACTGGTCGACCGCCGCGTACCCGTCGAGGTCGTCGGCCTCTCCGGACTCCTGCACCTCCCCGAGGTCGCCGACCTGGTCGCCGTCTGCCAGGTCCTCGCCGACCCCACGGCCAACGCCGCACTCGTCCGCCTCCTCACCGGCCCCCGCTGGCGCATCGGCCCCCGCGACCTGGCCCTCCTCGGCAGACTCGCCCGTCTCCTCGTACGCCGCACCGACGCCGCCGCCACTCCCGAACGGCTCGCCGCGGCCGTCGAGGGCACCGACCCGGCCGAGATCACCTCGCTCGCCGACGCGCTCGACACGTTCATCGACAGCGGCCCGCCCGGCGACACCCCGAGCGAAGACGGCCGGTCCCCCTCCGAGGACGCCACCCTCCCGTTCTCCGCCGAGGCACGCGTCCGCTTCGCCCATCTCGCCGCCGAGATCCGTGAACTCCGCCGCTCCCTCGGCGACCCGCTGATGGACGTCCTCCACCGCGTCCTGTCCATGACCGGCCTCGAAGTCGAACTGGCCGCCTCACCCCAGGCCCTCGCCGCCCGCCGCCGCGAGACACTCGGCGCGTTCCTCGACGTCGCCGCCGGATTCGCCGCCGGACGCGCCGGCACGGCCGTGGACAGCGAGGCCACCCTCCCCGCCTTCCTCGCCTTCCTCCGCGCCGCCGCGCAGTACGACAAGGGGCTCGACGGCTCCCTCCCCGGCGGCGACGACACCGTGAAGGTCCTCACCGCCCACAAGGCCAAGGGCCTCGAATGGGACGTCGTCGTCGTCCCCGGCCTGTCCGCCGAGGTCTTCCCCGCCAAACCCACCCGCGACTCCTGGCTCAAACAGCCCCGCGCCCTGCCCCACCCCCTGCGCGGCGACGCCGGCACCCTGCCCGCCGCACCCGAATGGACCGCCGCCGCCCACAAGGAGTACCTGGCCGCCGTCGCCGACCACCTCGCCCTGGAAGAGCTGCGGCTCGGCTACGTGACGTTCACCCGGCCGCGCACCCTCCTCCTCGGCTCCGGCCACTGGTGGGGCCCCAGCCAGAAACGCCGCCGCGGCCCCTCCGGCTTCCTCGAAGCACTCCGCGCCCACTGCGAGACCCACCCCGCGCACGGCGAGGTCGAGGCCTGGGCCGACGAGCCCGCCGACGACGAGGAGAACCCCGCCCTCGCCGACCGCGACGAGGATCAGCTGTGGCCCCTCCCGCTCGACCCCGCCGCCCTCGCCCGCCGCCGCGCCGCGGCCGACGCCGTACTCGCCCGGCTGCGCGACGGCACCGTCCCCGCCCCACGCGACACCACCGAAGACCCACAGGACCCCGACGGCGGACCGACCCCCGACGACGGCCTGACCCCCGAGGAACGGCGCACCGTCACCTCCTGGGACCGCGACCTGTCCGCCCTCGCCCGCGAACTGCGCCAGACCCGCGCCACCTCACGCGACGTCCCCCTGCCCCAGTCCCTGTCCGCCTCCCAGGTCCAGCGCCTCGCCGCCGACCCCGACGGCTTCGCCCGCGACCTCGCCCGCCCCATGCCCCGCCCGCCCCAGCCGGCCGCCCGCCGCGGCACCCGCTTCCACGCCTGGGTCGCCTCACGCTTCGAAACCCTCGCCCTCCCCATGCTCGGCCCCGACGAGCTGCCCGGTGGCGACCGCGACGACATGGAGATCAGGGACGAACGCGAACTGGAAGCCCTCAAGGAAGCCTTCGGCCGCACCCCCTACGCCCACCGCAGGCCCTACCGCATCGAGGCACCCTTCCAGCTCCAGCTCGCCGGACGCGTCATCCGCGGCCGGATCGACGCCGTCTACCGCGGACCCCACGGCACCTTCGAGATCGTCGACTGGAAGACCTCACGCCGCCAGGACGCCGACCCCCTCCAGCTCGCCATCTACCGCCTCGCATGGGCCGAGCGCCGCGAACTGCCCCTTTCGGCCGTCACCGCCGCGTTCCTCTACGTCCGCAGCGGAGAGGTCGTACGCCCCAGCGTCCTGCCCGGACGCCGCGGACTGGAGCGCCTGCTGCTGGGGGAGGACTCCTGGGAGCCCAACGACCCCGGTTAGGCTTTTCATCATGAGTACAACCCCGGCGTCTCCGGACAACGTCGTCCACCCGATCGCCCTCACCGGCACCGGCGGTATCGACCGCGATGCCAGCCACCGCCTCGACGAAGCATGGCTCGCCGCGGCGTGGAGCCACCCCACCACACGCGTCTTCGTGGTCTCCGGTGGACAGGCCCTGATCGAGGACACGCCGGACGGCCGGACCGAACTCGTCACCATGCCGTCCTTCGACGCACCCCTCACCGAGGCCCATCGCTACTTCCTCGGCACCGACGCGGACGGCGTCAAGTACTTCGCCCTCCAGAAGGACGCCCTGCCCGGCCGCATGGACGCCGCCGCCCGCCCCGCCGGACTCCGCGAGGCCGCCGCGCTGCTCTCCGAACGCGACAGCGAACTCCTCGTCCACGCCGTCGCCCTTGAGAACTGGCAGCGCCTCCACCGCTTCTGCTCACGCTGCGGCGAACGCACCGTCATCGCCGCGGCGGGCCACATCAGGCGCTGCCCCGCCTGCGGCGCCGAGCACTACCCGCGCACCGACCCGGCCGTGATCATGCTCGTCGTCGACGAGGACGACCGCGCGCTCCTCGGCCGCCAGATGCACTGGCCCAAGGGACGCTTCTCCACCCTCGCCGGCTTCGTCGAACCGGGCGAGTCCATCGAGCAGGCCGTCGTCCGCGAGGTCCACGAGGAGGCCGGCATCCCGGTCGGCGAGGTCCAGTACATCGCCAGCCAGCCCTGGCCCTTCCCCTCCAGCCTCATGCTCGGCTTCCTCGCCCACGCGACCGGCACCGACGTCCGGGCCGACGGCGAGGAGATCGAGGAGGCGCGCTGGTTCTCCCGCGACGACCTGCGGGCCGCCATGGAGTCCGGGGAGGTCCTGCCCCCCTCGGGCGTCTCCATCGCGGCCCGGCTGGTCGAGATGTGGTACGGCAAGCCGCTCGCCTCGGCGTCCCCCTGGTGACACCGGCCCGGTGACAGGGCCGGTGACACGGCCGGGTGACGCCGGACGCGCGGCGTCAGGCCGTCAGCGCCTGCTTCACCTGCTGCAACGACGGGTTGGTCATGGTGACCTCCGCGCCACCCGACTCGGGCGCGACCACGACGGTCGGCACCGTGCGGTTGCCGTTGTTCGCCTTCTCGACGAGCTCCACGGCCGACGGCTCCTGCTCGATGTCGATCTCGGTGTACGCGATGCCCTCACGCTCCAGCTGGCCCTTCAGCCGGCGGCAGTAGCCGCACCAGGTGGTGCTGTACATCGTCACGGTGCCAGACATCGTCCCGGACTCCTTCGTGTGTCGCATTCGTGTGTCGCACTGTCGTCCCCGTCAGGGGACGGCTCGCCTCCACCCAGCAGAACATGCGAAGCGGTGTGACTAATTCCTCGGCCCTGTGGACAAGCCGCCCGCACCGCCGACCGGACCTGGCAGCATGACGTCCGTGAGCACCGCACCGGACACCCCGCCCACCTCACCGTCCCCCACACCCACGCCCGCCTTCCCCCCCACCCCCGACTCCGCCGACGCCGTGCTCGAAGGACTCGACCCCGAGCAGCGCGCCGTCGCGACCACCCTGCGGGGACCCATGTGCGTCCTGGCGGGCGCCGGCACGGGCAAGACCCGCGCCATCACCCACCGCATCGCCTACGGCGTACGGTCCGGCGTCTTCCAGCCCACCACCGTCCTCGCCGTCACCTTCACCGTCCGGGCCGCGGGCGAGATGCGCGGACGGCTCCGCCAGCTCGGCGTCGGCGGCGTCCAGACCCGCACCTTCCACGCCGCCGCCCTCCGCCAGCTCCAGTACTTCTGGCCCCGGGCCGTCGGCGGCGAGATGCCCCGCCTCCTCGACCGCAAGATCTCCCTCGTCGCCGAGGCGGCCAGCCGCTGCCGCCTCCGCCTCGAACGGCTGGAGCTGAGCGACCTCACCCGCGAGATCGACTGGGCCAAGGTCACCCAGACCACCCCCGACGACTACGCAGCCGCCGTCCTCAAGACCGGCCGCGAGGTCCCCCGCGACCCCGCCCAGACCAGCCAGGTCTACGCCACCTACGAACGGCTCAAGAGCGAACGCGGTGTGATCGACTTCGAGGACGTCCTGCTGCTCACCGTCGGCATCCTCGGCGACCGCCCCGACATCGCCGAGACCGTCCGCCGCCAGTACCAGCACTTCGTCGTGGACGAGTACCAGGACGTCAGCCCCCTCCAGCAGCGGCTCCTCCAGATGTGGCTCGGCGACCGCGACAGCCTCTGCGTCGTCGGCGACGCCAGCCAGACCATCTACTCCTTCGCCGGGGCGACCCCCGAGTACCTCCTCCACTTCCGCTCACGCCACCCGGGCGCCACACTTGTCAAACTCGTCCGCGACTACCGTTCCAGCCCCCAGGTCGTGCACCTGGCCAACGGCCTGCTCGCCCAGGCGAGCGGCGCCGCCGCCGAACACCGCCTCGAACTCGTCTCCCAGCGCCCCACGGGCCCCGACCCCGTCTTCACCGAACACGCGGACGAGCCCGCCGAGGCCGAAGCCGTCGCCCGCCGCGTCCGCGAACTGACCACCCCCGCCGCCGAGGGCGGTCCGGGAGTCCCCGCCAGCGAGATCGCCATCCTCTACCGGGCCAACTCCCAGTCCGAGGTCTACGAGCAGGCCCTCGCCGACGCGGGTGTCCCCTACCAGCTCCGCGGCGCCGAGCGCTTCTTCGAGCGGCCCGAGATCCGCCAGGCGGGCACCACCCTGCGCGGCGCCGCACGCGCGGGGGACAACGACCCGGCCCTCCACGGCGCCGACAGCCTCGCCGGACAGGTCGGCGCCGTCCTCGCCGGCATGGGCTGGACCCCCGAGCCGCCCGCCGGATCAGGCGCCGTCCGCGACCGCTGGGAGTCCCTGCGCTCCCTCGTACGGCTCGCGGAGGACTTCGCCCGCTCCAGGCCGGACGCCGGCCTCACCGATTTCATGGCCGAGCTGGACGAGCGCGCCGCCGCCCAGCACGCCCCCACCGTCGAGGGCGTCACCCTCGCCTCGCTCCACGCCGCGAAGGGCCTGGAGTGGGACGCCGTGTTCCTCGTCGGCCTCACCGACGGCATGCTGCCCATCACCCACGCCAAGACGCCCGAGCAGGTCGAGGAGGAGCGCCGGCTCCTCTACGTCGGCGTGACGCGCGCCCGCCTGCACCTCGCCATGTCCTGGGCACTCGCCCGCTCACCCGGCGGCCGTGCGGGACGCCGCCCCAGCCGCTTCCTGGACGGCCTGCGCCCCGGCGCCCCGGCGGGCGGCCGCGGCAGCGGCGGGAGCGTGGAGCGGGGCACGGGTGCACGGGGGCGCAAGCCCCGCGGCCCCGTGAAGTGCCGCGTCTGCGACCGCACCCTCACCGAGGCCGCCGAGATCAAGCTCCGCCGTTGCGCCGAGTGTCCGTCCACGATGGACGAGGAGCTGTTCGAGCGGCTCCGCGCATGGCGTCTCGACCAGGCGAGGGAGCTCAAGCGGCCGCCCTACGCCGTGTTCACCGACGTCACGCTGATGGCCATCGCGGAGAACGTGCCGGGCACCGAGCGTGAGCTCGCGCGCATCTCGGGCGTCGGCCCGCACAAGCTCCGGCAGTTCGGCGCGGACGTGCTCGCCCTGTGCGCGGGGGAGGAGCCGCCGGGGGCGCGGGAGGCCGCGGACGCGCCCGCGGAGAAGGCCACCGGGCCCTCCGAGGCGATGGTTGAAGAAGTGACTTCAGAAGTCACGGAAAAATAGTTTGCGCCCGCCGGAGAAATCCGCATAGCGTGCCTCTCATGGCGAAGGGGAGGCTTCCTCTCACCCCTCGACCATGCTCTACTGAAGTGCACGCATGAGCGGGACCCCCGCTCACCGAGACGCCGAAGGAGGCGAGTCCCTTGATTAATCAGCTGATCACCAAACTGGCCGGTCGGCCGCTCGCCGCCCCCGTCGTGTCCGGTGGCGTAGTCCGTGTCACGGGCACCGGTGTGCCCGCTGCCGCACGTGCACAGCTGTCGGTTCTCGCATTCGGCGAGTCCGTCAGCGAGCGACCGACCCCGGCGCCCGCGACCGCGGTGATCACGGCCGGCAGCGACCTGCCCGCCTATGTCACCACCGTTGTCGGCGCCGGACACCAGATCTTCGGACAGCAGAAGACGCAGCTTCACACGATGTGGGCCCTCCGCGGGCTCGATCCCTGGAGTGATCCAGCCTGATCGGCGAGATCAGGTCGGCACCTTCCAGGGCCGCGGAACCCACACCGGGATCCGCGGCCCTTCTGTTTTTCCGCGCCAGATCCGGCCACAAGCCGGGACCGACAACCGACACGAGGACTGACCGTGCCACTCGCGCCGTACCCGCGCCCCGACCTGACGCCACCACCCACTCCGGAGACCGCTGTGACCCCGCTGTACTCGCTGACCGAGCTCGACGAAGCCATCGAGCGCCTCGACGCCGCCGTGCCCTGCCGGGCCTACGACCCGGAGGTCTTCTTCGCCGAGACCCCCGAGGACGTCGAATACGCCAAGTCCCTCTGCGGCACCTGCCCGCTCCGTGAGGCCTGCCTCGCCGGGGCGAAGGACCGCCGCGAGCCCTGGGGCGTCTGGGGCGGCGAGCTGTTCGTCCAGGGCGTCGTCGTCCCCCGCAAGCGCCCGCGCGGCCGCCCCCGGAAGAACCCGGTCGTCGCGTGAACGCGCCCGGCACCATCGGACGGCCCGCCCCCCACGGCCCGCGGAGAGAACCCCACATGACCCTCGTCACCACCGAGCCGGGCACCGCGCCCCGCGCGGCTGGCCCACGCACCGAAGACAAGCTGAACAGGACAAGCAAGTTGCAGCTCATCCAAGAAGCCATGGCCCGCTCTCATATGAGCGAGCGCATCAGGGAAGCGGAATCTCAACGGACCGCTCACCACATGACGGTGGCCCGCCGGCTTGAGCGCCGATCCGCACGCCTCCGGCGCAAGGCGGAGCGCGCCTCACACCGCGCCCGCCGCGCACTGGCCCGGACCGTCATGCACTGACCCGGAAAGACACCGCCCACCTCTGCTCCACCCACCGTCCGGGCGGCCCGGCACACGACCCGGGCCGCCCGGACCGGCGACCGGCCAGACCCCCTGCCCCTGACAGGCAGGCCCCGACCACGGCCCGGGACCGAGGCAACTCGGCCCCGGGCCGCTTCCTTCCCTCCCCGCCCCAACCTGGCCGGCCCTGTCCGTCCGGCGGACCGCTGCCCCGGCCCGCCGCTCCGAGAGGACCGCTACTCGCCCCCGGCCTCCACCGCGGTCCCCACCCCGTCGTCGTCCTCGGCGAAACCGGGAAGCCCCGCCACCAGCTCGTCCCTGACCCGCACCCGGGCCCCGAGCTGGCACAGCACCCCGATCGTGCTCAGCGTCACCCGGTGGATCAGCAGATACGACGGCGGCAGATTCATCCGCCGCCCCAACTGCTGCGCGGGCGACCGCGGATCGGCCAGCCGGCCCGCCTGCTCACGCAGCCACTGCCTGCTGAACGCGAACTCCGGCACCGACGCGGGCTCGATGAACGGCAGCAGCCACTCCAGCACCGCCTCCGGCTCCAGCTCCACCGACGGCTTCACGAACCCCTCGGCCGCCAGATGCCCGTACACCTCGTCCGCCCGCCCGTCCAGCGTCATCCGCAGCGTGCGCCCGATCACCGGCGGCAGACCACCCGGCAGCCGGTTCACCGCACCGAAATCCAGCACACCGAGCCGGGCGGCCCCACACTCCCCGTCCCCGGCCGGCACCAACCGGAAGTTCCCCGGATGCGCGTCCGCGTGCAGCAGCCCCGCCCTCGCCGCACCCGCGAACAGGAACCGCGTCAGCAACTGCCCCGCCCGGTCACGCTCCTCCTGACCACCCTCCGCGATCACCTCGGACAGCGGCACCCCCGGCAGCCACTCGCTGACCAGCACCTCCTTCCCCTGCCACACCACCTCGGGGACCACCACGTCCGGATCGCCCCGGAACGCCTCCGCACACGCCCGCTGCGACTCGGCCTCCAACTCGTAGTCCAGCTCCTCGGCCGCCCGCTCCCGCAACTCCTCGATCAGCGGCTTGACGTCCATCCCCGGTATCAGCGGCCCGAGTATCCGCGCGAACCTGCCCAACTGCGTCAGATCCGCGAGCAGTGCCTCACCCGCCCCCGGGTACTGGAGCTTGACGGCGACCTCCCGTCCGTCGTGCCACACCGCCCGGTGCACCTGACCGATCGACGCCGCCGCGGCCGGCCGCTCGTCGAACTCCAGGAACAGCGCCCCCCACTCCTCGCCGAGCCGCTCCTCCAGCGCCCCCCGCACCGTGGCCGCCGGCATCGGCGGAGCCGCCTCCTGAAGCTTCGTCAGCGCCGCGCGGTACGGCCCGGCGACCGCCTCGGGCAGCGCCGACTCGAAGACGGACAGCGCCTGGCCCAGCTTCATCGCCCCGCCCTTGAGCTGCCCCAGCACGCTGAACAACTGCTCGGCCGTCCGCTGCTGTAGCTCATTGCCCACCAGCTCAGCGGAACGCCCCCCGATACGCTTGCCGAGACCCCAGGTCGCACGGCCCGCGAAACCCAGCGGCAAGGCCGCCAGCTTCGCCGTCCTGGTCACCGCCTTACGGGGTAGATCAGACATGTCGTCCCCTCCAACTCCCATGGCCTGCACCGCCCCAGGAGAACTCCCGACGGCACGGGCTGCCGGGCCGGACGTACTCCGCCCCGCCTAACCGTCATTGTGGACCCGCCTCCCACCGACCGGACCGGCCGGGCCATCCCCCTGCCCGCCACGCGCCGCACCACAAGGGCACTCCTCGTGCGGCTCCACCGCATGCGACACCGGCACCAGATCCGGCAGCGCCAGTTCCAGCCGCCCACCCCCGCCCGGCGGCGGCCCCCCGTCCAGGAACGCCAGCGCCGCACACGCCGCGAGCCCCGCCACAGCCATCGCCAGCGGACCGTCACAGGCCGCCACACCACGAGCCCGCCCGTTCCGCCACTGCGCGACCAGCAGCGGCCAGGCCGGCTCCCGCCGCGCCCGCGCCCGCACGAGACAGCCCGCACACCCCGTCCTCCCCGGCAGCACCAACGGCCCGACGAACCCGGTCGCCTCCACCACCCCCGCGTACAGATGCGGCGTCCCCGCGGCCAGCACCGGCTCGGAAAGCGCCGGATCAGGGGCATAGGCGGCCAGCCCGTCACGCGGCGCGAAGACCACCAGCCGCGCACCCTCCGCACGCACCGCCCCCGCCCCCCTGCGCCAGGGCACAACCGCCCGGACCAGGCTCCGCGCCGCCATCGCGCGCCGCTGCCCCACATGCTCCCTCCGCAGCCCCCCAGGACCCGTGTCCGCCACCTCCACCTGACCGCCGTCCACCACCTCGACCTCGCCCACCCCCGCCTGTGCCAGCGCGGCGGCCACCGCCGACCCCACCCGCCCCGCACCCCGTACCTGCACACGCGCCGCCCTCCGGGCCATGAGCCGCCGCGCCCCCTCACCCGGAGCCGGATGCACCAGGGACAGCGAGGCGAGATCGGGCCGCAGACCGTCCCCCACACCGGCCGCCGCCGCACGCTCCGCCGAGGCGTCCGCCAGCACACCGGCCGCCCGCAGCCGCCCCGTGATCCGCTCGGCCGCCCGCGGCCTCAGGCCCAGCGCTCTGGCGTCCTCCCGCAGCGCCCGCAGCGACCGCGTCCCGTCCAGCAGGCTCAGAAAGGTCTCCGTCGCCCCGTCCAGCGGACCGAACAGCACCGAATGCGCGGGCGTCACCCCGTAGCGCACCGTCTGCCGGTCGCACCAGCTCCGGCGCAGCGAGGACTTGATCATCGGATGCACCCGGTCCGGATCGACCCCCGCTTCGCCCGCCTCCTCCGCGACCGTCCCGGCTTCCCTGGCAGCCCCGTCCACGGCAGCCTCGGCCGACGGCGCGTCGGCCGTACGGTCCGTGCCGACCGCCGTCCCGTACGCGCCGCCCCCGTACGCACCACCCCCGTACGCACCGTCCCGGTACGTGTCCGTCCTGTCCGTCCCCATCCCGGCCTCCCCGGTCCTCGCCGCGGTGGTCCGCGGTCGATTCATGATCGAGGAGGAGGAAGGGGGCGTGTGTGACGTTTTCCACAGGAAGGCGAGAAAATCCTATAAATAGGGCGGTGAAGGCGGGGTGTGCTCGCGGTCCGTGAGCACCCGGTGCCTCGCTCACGCACATATCCGGGTCCTACCGGGTAACGTCGAAGTGTGCCCGCCGATCCGCTGAAGAGCGCCGGCCCGCCGCAGACCACCCCTCCGGCGGGCGGGGCGACCCTGGCCGGAAACCCTTCCGGCGCCTTCCCCGCCCCTCCCGCCGGGCCACGGCCCGAGCAGGTCGAGGTCCGGCGCAGCTCCCGGCGCAGAAGAACCGTCTCCGCCTACCGCGAGGGCGACCGCACCATCGTCATGATCCCCGCCCGCATGACCGCGGACGAGGAACGGCGCTGGGTCTCGGTCATGCTCGACAAGCTCGCCGCCCAGGAAGACCGCCGGATGCTCGGTGACGACGCGCTCGCCGCGCGGGCCGCCGAGCTGTCCGAGCGCTACCTCCAGGGCCGCGCCCGCCCCGCCAGCGTCCGCTGGGTCACCAACCAGAACGCGCGCTGGGGCTCCTGCACCCCCGCCCTCGGCAGCATCCGCCTCTCCCACCGCCTCCAGGGCATGCCCGAGTACGTCATCGACTACGTGCTCCTCCACGAGCTGGCCCACCTCCTGGTGCCAGGACACGGCCCCGGCTTCTGGAAGCTCCTCGACCGCTACCCCCGCACCGAACGGGCCCGCGGCTTCCTCGAAGGCGTCGTCGGCGCCGAACGCCTGCCGTACGTCCCCTGGCCGCGCTCCGACTGAGCCGGGCGGCCGCCCCCGACCGCCCCGCCCCCCTGTCAGCGGTACGGACTAGTCTGTCGCCGCAAGGTATCCATGTCGGACGGGGGACGGTCGTAACGGATGGCGACGCACTTCCAGCGGGGACAGAAGTCCCGCCTCAGTGACCTGACGCTCGGTACGGACCTGTACGTCGGCGTGCAGATATCGGCCCCCGGGCTGGTCTTCGACATCAGCTGCTTCGGGCTCGACGCCGACGAACGGCTCTCCGACGACCGCTACTTCATCTTCTACAACCAGCCGAAGTCGCCCGAGGAATCCCTCCAGCTGCTCGGCGCCCAGGCCGGGGACACGGAATCCTTCCGCGTGACCCTCGACCGCGTGCCGAGTGGCATCCACCGGCTCGCCTTCACCGCCACCATCGACGGCGAGGGCACCATGGCCCAGGCTGCCCCGGTTACCTGCGCATCGTCGCGGGCGGCGAGGAAGTGGCGCGGTACGCCTTCGACGGCTCCGCCTTCACGACCGAACGCGCCGTCATGCTCGGCGACTTCTACCGCAAGGACGGCTGGCGCTTCGCCGCCGTCGGCCAGGGCTTCGACGGCGGACTCGCCGCACTGCTCCGCCACTTCGGCGGCGAGGTCGAGGACGAGGAACCGGAGGAAACCACCGCCCCCGCAACGGGCACGGGCCCCGCGACCGGCGGCGTGCCCGGCTTCGCCGTGCCGGGCGCCGCAGCCCCGCCCGCCGCCCCCGGCTTCGCCCCGCCCGGCGCAGCAGCGCCCGCGCCCGCCGCCCCGGCTCCAGCCCCGGCACCCCCCGCTCCCGCCCAGGCCGCGCCCCCGCCGCCCGCCATCACCCAGCCACTGCCCGCCCAGCCCCCCGCACACCTCGGGCACCAGCCCCCGCCGCCCGCCCCCACCCAGCCGCTGCCCGTCCAGCACCCGCCCTACGGCCAGCAGCCCCCGCCGTCGCCTGCCCCCTACGGCGCACCACCGCCCCAGGCCCCGTACCCGGGCGGACCCCACCAGCCGGCCCCACTCGCCCCGACACCCGGCGCACCCGGGGCTGCCGGTCCCGCCGGGCTCCAGGGCGCGTTCCTCAAATACAGCGGCAACCGCGAACACCGCCGCTGGGCCGCCCAGAACCCCCAGCTCGTCCGCGCCGACCTCGGCATCGACGGACAGCCCGTCCTCGCACGCCAGGGCAGCATGGTCGTCTACCAGGGCGACGTGGACTTCGGCTACAAGGGCGCCGGGATGCGCGGCCGCATGACACGCTGGGCCACCGGCGAAGGCATGCCGGCGCTGATGCGCTGCACCGGCACCGGCCAGGTCTTCTTCGCCGAGGACGCAGCCGAACTGCACCCCGTCGAGCTCCAGGGCGACGCCCTCGTCGTCGCCTCCCAGCACGTCCTCGCCTTCGACGAGTCGCTCGACGTCGAGGTCCGCCGCATCGACGGGCACGGCATACCCGGCGGCTCACTGTTCGCCCTCCAGTTCCAGGGCCACGGCACCCTCGTCCTCATGACGCACGGCCAGCCCCTCGTCCTGCCCGTCACCAACGCCACCTTCGCCGACGCCAACGCCATCGTGGCCTGGTCCGCCGCCGCGCAGGTCCTCGTCGCCAACCAGGTGCGGCTGCGCAGGCACGCCTACCCCGGCCACACCGGCGAGAGCACCCAGCTCCAGTTCCGCGGCGCCCCCGGCAACTTCGCCATCGTCCAGCCCTACGAGATCTGAGGGAGCCCCCGTCATGGACCAGCGCATGATCGCGGGCTACACACCCGTCGCCCCCGCCGCCCGGATGGACAACCACGGCCCGTCCATCGCCCGCGTCGCCCTGCGCACAGGACAGGACCTGTACGCCCGCACCGGCTCGATGATCGGCTACGAGGGCTTCATCCAGTACGAGGCCAACCCCTCCGGACTCGGCCGCGCCGCCGCCGGACGCCTCAGCGGCGAGAACGTGCCCCTGATGCGGTGCCACGGCGACGGCCTGCTCTACCTCGCCGACTACGGCGCCCACGTCGTCTGCCTCGAACTCGCCGACGACAACCTCTCGGTCAACGCGGCCAACGTCCTCGCGTTCGACGCCCACCTCCAGTGGGGCGTCCAGCGCGTCAAGGGCGTCGCCAAATTCGCCGGCCAGGGCCTGTTCAACCTCGGCATATCCGGCACCGGCTGGGTCGCCGTCACCAGCCGCGGCATGCCCGTCGTCGTGGACTGCGCCCAGGCCGGGGAGACCTGCGTCGACCCCGACGCGCTCGTCGCCTGGTCGACCGGCCTGCGCGTCGAGGGCAAACGCAGCTTCAAGGCGTCGTCACTCATCGGACGCGGCAGCGGCGAGGCGTTCCAGCTCGCCTTCTCCGGCCAGGGATTCGTCGTCGTGCAGCCCAGCGAGGACAGCACCGAACGGCTCACGCAGCCGCAGCAGCAGTAGCCGACGGGGGAGAGACACCGTGCAGAGCCCGATCTTCAACAACACCGTGAACCAGACCCAGGAACGGTTCGCCGCCCAGGGCGCCCAGATGCTGCGCGTCGCCCTCGGCCACGGTGAGGACGTCCTCGCCCGCACCGGCAGCATGGTCGCGTTCGAGGGCATGGCCGAATTCGACGGCGAGTACCAGACGCCCGGCCGCCAGCACCAGCAGTGGGCCGCCGGCGAGGCCCTGCCCCTGATGCGCTGCCACGGCCAGGGCGCCGTCTACCTCGCCCACCTCGCCCAGCACGTCCACGTCCTCGACGTCGACCACGAGGGCCTCACCGTGGACAGTTCCTACGTCCTCGCCCTCGACCCCCACCTGCACTGGGATGTCGTCGCCGTCGAGAGCCAGTACGGCATCGCGGGCGCCGGCGCGTACAACCTCGTGATCAGCGGACGCGGCAAGGTCGCCCTCACCACCTCGGGCCGCCCCCTCGTGATGCGCGTCAGCCCCGAGGGCTACTGCGGCGCCGACGCGGACGCCGTCGTCGCCTGGTCGTCGTCCCTCCGCGTCCAGATGCAGGCCCAGACCAGCACCTCGTCCGTCTGGCGCCGCCGCGGCAACACCGGCGAGGGCTGGGAACTCAACTTCATGGGCCAGGGCCACGTCGTCGTCCAGCCCAGCGAACTGCTGCCCCCCACCCACACGTCCTTCGGCCAGCAGATCGCCGGACAGTTCCGCCCCCAGCAGCCCGCCCCCGGCGCCCCTCACGGCGGCAGCGCCTGGGGACGCTAGGCCGTGTCGCTCGGATAGTGCCTGGCGCGCGCCGCCGGTCACCGCACTTCGCTGCGTTACCGCGTCACCCGGGTACGCCTGGTACGGGTGGCGATCCGGTGCCTTGCGAGGCACGGCGTCCGACGACGCGGACCGATCCGCCACGATCCGAACGACACGACCTGGACCCCGGCGGTCAGCCCGTCCACTCCCGCGCCAGCACCGCGTACACGTACTCGCTGCCCCAACGGTCACCGTCGCGGTCGTTGTCGACCAGATGCGCCTCACGCCGCATCCCCAGCCGCTCGCACACCCGCGCCGACGCGCTGTTGAGGACATCGAGACGGGCGAACACCCGGTGCACCCCCAACTCGGCGAACGCCAGCGAACACAGCGCACGCGCCGCCTCCGTGGCATACCCACGCCCCGCGTACCGCGGGTCGAAGATCCAGCCGATCTCCGCCTGTGCCGCGTGCGCATTGCGCAGCGTCAGCACCACCTCGCCCACCACCCCCGGCTCACCGGCCCGGCACACCGCGAGCAGCAGCGCATCGCCGTCCGCCTCCCACGCCGTCCCACCGGCCCGCGCGGCGATGGACTCGGCGCAGGACTCACGCGTGAGCGGCGCGCGGTACAGGTGACGGGCGACCTCCGGCAGGGACTGGTACGCGTAACGGTCCCCGACATCGGCCGCCGTGAACAACCGCAGGACCAGCCGCTCCGTGCCCACCCCCGCCCGCACACGCGACGCGCCGTCCCCCATCGAGCCTCCCCTGCCGTACCGTCCCGTCAGAGCGAACGGGCCTGCCCGGCGGCCGTCACCAGCCGCCGCGTGCGGCCGACCAGCGTACGCACCGATACGTCCGTGCCCTCCGGCAGCGCGTCCCACCCGAACCACCGCAGATCCAGCGACTCCGCACTGCGCACCGCCGCCGCACCCGCCGGAGCCATCGCCGCGTACTGCACGTCCATGTGCACCGCGCAGGGCGTCACATGCCGGTCCAGCACCACCGGGCCGGGCAGCAGCCGCAACTCCCCGATGCCCGACTCCTCCCGCGCCTCACGCATCGCGGCATCCGCGAGCGTCGCGTCCCCCCGCTCGCAGTGCCCGCCCGTCTGAAGCCACCGGCCGATCTTCGGATGCAGCGTCAGCAGCACCCGGCCGCCCACCGGATCGACGACCAGCGCGCTCGCCGTCACATGCCCGGCCCCGCAGGACCGCCACATGCCGTCAGGACGCGCCGCCAGATGCTCCGCGTACGCCCGCCGCAGCGCGTCCTGCGCCGCGTCCGGCGCGGCCCACTCCCGCAGGACGCGTACGGCGTCCTCCCGCAGCTCCGGAGACCCCGCGGTCACCGGCCGCCCTCGCCCTGCCCGTCACCCTCCGCCGAACCGTCCCCGTCCCCGTCACTGCTGCCGCTGCCGCTGCCGCTGCCGCCGTCACCGTCCTTGTCCAGCCGCGGACCGTCCTCACCGGCCGCGTCGCCCAGCATCCGGTCCAGCTCCGAGAAGTCCAGCTGCTCCCGGTGCACGAAGCCGTCCGGGTCGTCCAGGTCCTGCGCCGTCGGCAGCATGTCCGGGTGCGCCCACAGCGCGTCCCGGCCCTGCGCGCCCCGCGCGTCCGTCAGCGACGCCCACAGCCGCGCCGCGTCCCGCAGCCGCCGCGGCCGCAGCTCAAGCCCGATCAGCGTCGCGAACGTCTGCTCCGCCGGACCACCCGACGCCCGGCGCCGCCGCAGCGTCTCCCGCAGCGCGGACGCCGACGGCAGGTGCGGCTCCGCCGCCGCGTGCACCACCGCGTCCACCCAGCCCTCCACGAGCGCCAGCGCCGTCTCCAGACGCGCCAGCGCCGCCTTCTGCTGCGGCGTGTCCTCCGGCTGGAACAGCCCCTGCTGCAACTTCTCCTGCAACTCCTCAGGGCGCGTCGGGTCGAGCTGCCCGACCAGGTCCTCCAGCTTCCCCGTGTCCACCTGGATGCCCCGCGCGTACCCGTCCACCGTGCCGAACAGGTGCGACCGCAGCCACGGCACATGCGTGAACAACCGCTGGTGCGCCGCCTCACGCAGCGCCAGGTACAACCGCACCTCGCGCTCCTCCACGCCAAGACCCGCCCCCAGCGCCGCGATGTTCTGCGGCAGCAGTGCCGCCTTCCCCGCCGGCCCCAGCGGCAGGCCCACGTCCGTCGAGCCGACGACCTCACCGGCCAGCGCGCCCACGGCCTGCCCGATCTGCGTGCCGAACATGGCACCGCCCATCGAACGCATCATGCCGAGCAGCGGCCCGGCCATGGCCTGCATCTCCTCCGGCAGCACCTGCCCCATGGCGGCACCCACCCGCTCGGCCACCGGGTCCACCAGCTCACGCCACACCGGCAGCGTCGCCTCGACCCACTCCGCCCTGCTCCACGCCACCGCCGTGCCCGCCCCCGACGGCAGCGACGTCACCCCGTCCAGCCACAGGTCCGCCAGCCGCAGCGCCTCGTCCACCTGCGCCCGCTCGCTCGCCGCGACACTGCGGTCCTTCGACCCGTCCGGCGCGCCCTGCGCGACCGTCTGCCGCGCCACACTGCGCGCGAGGTCCCAGTTCACGGGCCCGCCCTCGTACGACAGCATCTGCCCGAGCTGCTGGAACGCGGCGCCGAGGTCCTGCGGACCCAGTTGCCCGCCCATGGAGCCGAACAGGGCCGCCAGCGGATTGTCGGCGGGGTTCTGCCCCCCACCGCCCTGTCCGCCCGGCCCGCCGCCCCGCTTCTTGTCGGGGTCGCCGTCCTCCGGATCGTTCGGCAGCCCGAATCCGAATGGGAAGTCACTCACGGGAATCCTCGGCTCTATGGGGTCGGACGGAACCGACGTGCCTGTGAATCGCTGGTGCGCGCCCCCAGCCTAGACACCTCTCAGGCAGGATGGGCGTGCGCACGTCGTACCAGAATCAACCGCTGGAGAGGTCCTGTGAGTTCCCCGGAACCAGCCGTTCGCGCAGCGCGAAACGGTCCCGCCGCCCCGCTGACCGTCGCGGTCACCGGTGCCGCAGGCGGGGTCGGCGCCCTGCTCATCGAGCGGCTGCTCGCCGCACCGGACATCCGGCGGGTCCTCGCGCTCGACGAGCGCATCGGCGACGCGAAGGGCGCCGAATGGCACACCATCGACGTCCGCGACCCCGCCATTGCCGACCTCCTGCGCACCTCGGGCGCCGCCCGCAGCCCCGCCCAGGCCACGGCCGCCCGCGACCGCGACCCCCAGGCGCCCACCGGCCCCGTGGACGCCGTCGTCCACCTCGCGCTCGACCTCGACCTGGAGGCCGACCCCGCCGCCCGCACCGCCTACAACGTGCGCGGCGCCCAGACCGTCCTCACCGCCGCGGCCGCGGCCGGGGTCAAGCGCGTCGTCCTGTGCACCTCCGCCATGGTGTACGGCGCGCTGCCCGACAACGACGTGCCCCTCGCCGAGGACGCCGAACTGCGCGCCACCGCCGACGCCACCTGCGTCGGCGACCTCCTGGAGATCGAACGCCTGGCCGAACGCGCCCCCCGCGCCCACCCCGGCCTCAACGTCACCGTCCTGCGCCCCGCCGTCCTCGTCGGCGGCACCGACACCGCCCTCACCCGCTACTTCGAGTCGCCCCGCCTCCTCGTCGTCGCCGGCTCCCGGCCCCGCTGGCAGTTCTGCCACGTCGAGGACCTCGTCAGCGCCCTGGAGTACGCCGTGCTCGACAAGGTCGAAGGGGAACTCGCCGTCGGCTGCGACGGCTGGCTGGAGCAGGAGGAGATCGAGGAACTGTCCGGCATCCGCCGCATGGAACTGCCGCCCACCGTCGCCCTCGGCGCAGCCGCCCGCCTCCACCGGCTCGGCCTCACCCCCTCGCCCGCGGGAGACCTCGCCTACACCATGCACCCCTGGGTCGTCAGCGGCAGCAAGCTGTACGAAGCCGGCTGGCGCCCCGCCTGGACCAACGAGCGCGTACTCGCCGAGCTGCTCGCCGAGGTCTCCGGCCGCCACACCGTCGCCGGACGCCGCCTCGGCCGCAAGGACGCAGCCACCACCCTCGGCGCCGCCGGGGCCACCGTCGCCCTCGTCGGCACCGCAGCTCTCGTCCGCCGCGCCCGCCGGGCACGCCGCCGCTGACCTCGGCCCGCTGCCCGCTGCCCGCCGCCGTCCACGCCCCGCACGCAGACCCCGCCGAAGGAGCCCCGTCCATGACCGCCGCCCCCGGCCCCGGCCCCATCCGCCTGCTCGCCCTCCGCGACACGCCCCTGTCGGCGGACGAGGTACTGGCCGCCGTCGGGGACGACACGGCGGGCGGCACCGTCCTGTTCTCCGGCACCGTCCGCGACCACGACGGCCCGCCAGGCGGCGCCCCCGTCACCTCATTGGCCTACTCGGCGCACCCCACCGCCGACGTCGCCCTCCGGCGTGTCGCCGAACAGGTCGCCGCCGCCTTCCCGGTGACCGCGCTCGCCGCCGTCCACCGCGTCGGCGACCTGCGGGTCGGCGACACCGCCGTGCTCGTCGCCGTCGCCTGCGCCCACCGCGCCGAGGCGTTCGACGCCTGCCGCCGCCTCATCGACGACCTCAAGCGCGAGGTGCCCATCTGGAAGCGGCAGCGCTTCGCCGACGGCCGCGAGGAGTGGGTGGGGGCGGGCGCCTGCGCGGCGGCCGGGTGAGCGGGCGTAGCGTACACGGGTCCGGTTGCGTAACCCGCCCTCACCGCCGAGCGTTGGGAGTATGTCGCCGATCGCCGAGGTGGGAGGTAGGTCATGGCGGTTCTCGTATGGCTGCTGATCCCCGTCGCCGGGGCTGTCCTGGCCGGTCTGTGGAGCGCGTGGGCCACACGGCGCAGTACCAACGCGCGCGGTGTGCGCGACCACGCGGGCGTGCGCGGCTACGAGGCGTTCCGCGCCGCCATGGAACGGGCCCCGGCCGACGGCTGACAGTGCCGTCACGTACTGTCAAGACATGCCACGCCGCACCGCGACGCTGCTGACGTCCACCCTGCTGCTCATAGGGCTGCTCTGCGCCGGACTGCTCATCCACGTGCCGTACGCGGAGATGTCCCCGGGACCCACGGTCAACACGCTGGGCCAGCACGACGGCGAGCCGGTCCTCAACATCGACGGCCACGAGACGTACGACGCGTCGGGGCACCTCAACATGACCACGGTGCGCGTCACCGGCATCGACTACCGGATGAACCTCCTGGAGGCCGTCGCCGGCTGGCTCTCCGACGACCGGGCCGTCGTCCCGTACCGCACGCTCTACCCGGACGACGTCTCCGCCGACCAGGTCGAGCAGCAGAACGCCGAGGAGTTCACCGCCTCGCAGGAGAGCGCCAAGGTCGCGGCCCTGGAGGAACTCGGCTACGACATACCCGCCCAGACGATCGTCGGCGCGGTCGTCAAGGACAGCCCCTCGGAGGGCCGCCTCCACGCGGGCGACGCGATCCTCGCCGTGGACGGCACGCCCGTCGCCGAGCCCGGCGAGGTCGCCGGACTGGTCACGGAGCACGAGCCGGGCGAACCCGTCGTCTTCACCGTCGTGCCCGCCGCCGAGGCGGAGGAGGCGCTGGACGCGGGGGAGCGCGTCTCGCCGGACGACGCCGAGGAGGTCACCATCACGACCGAGGCCGCCGAGGACGACGGGCGGGCCCTCGTCGGCATCCAGGCCGGGACGGCGCACATCTTCCCGTTCGACATCGACATCGAGCTCGCCGACGTCGGCGGTCCCAGCGCCGGGCTGATGTTCGCGCTCGGCATCGTGGACCGGCTCGACCCCGGCGACCTGACCGGCGGCGAGTTCGTCGCGGGCACCGGCACGATCGACGACGAGGGGCAGGTCGGGCCGATCGGCGGCGTCTCGATGAAGATCATCGCCGCACGCGAAGCCGGCGCCGAGTACTTCCTCACCCCCGCCGACAACTGCGCCACGGCCGCCGCCGACACCCCGGACGGGCTCACCCTGGTCGAGGTCCACACGCTGGACGACGCCCTCGACGCCCTCACCGCCATCCGCGACGGACACACCGACGACCTCACCCGCTGCACCCGCGACTGAGACCGCCGGGCACCCGCCTCCGTGCCCGACAGCCCCGCCGCCGGTCCCGTCAGTCCGCGTCAGTCCCCGTCAGTCTGCGAATGTCGCCCGCAGCGCCTCCGCGAGCCCCGGCACGAGCCCCGCGCCGGTGAGCACCTCCGTCGTACTGTCCTTCTCCCGCAGCCGGATCGCCGATTCCCGGCGCCCGTCCCGCAGCACACCCACCGTCATCCGCACCTCGCGGCGCTCGGGATGCCGCGCGACCCAGTCCGACAGGTCGCGCTCGGAGAGCCCCTCGGGGATCGCCTTCTCGGCGGACGGCGGCAGCATCAGCCGCTCCACGGTCAGGGCGCAGCCGGTCACCGCGTCCGGCCAGGCGATGGTCGCGAGGAACTCGTCGAGCGGCACACCGGCCGGCAACTCGTCCTGCTCCACGGGCGTCAGATCACCCGTCTCCGGCGCCTCGCCGTCGCCGTCCTCGCCGGCGTCCAGCCGCTCGGCGAGCCCCGGCTCCTCCTCCCGCAGCCTGGCCGTGTCCACCAGCGCGAACAGCAGGGCGGGCCGGTCCCAGCCGAGTCCGGCCACGTACTCGTCGATTTCCAGAACCGCCCTGGTCAGCGCACCGGAAGCGGACGGCGGCGTGGCGGTTCCCTCAGGGGATGTGTTGTCCATGGGCATATCGTGCCGTCTCACACCCCGGAAACGGGAACCGAGTAAAGCTTGAGTAAGTTAGTCGAGTGGGCCGTCTCACGGCCGGCCCGGCTTCAACCACTGCGAATCTTTGAGGTGCGCACCTTGGCTTTCCAGATGCCGGACCGGGGGTCGGGCCGCGGCTCCAACGGTCCCAACGGGCCCAGAGGTCCCGGCGGTCCCGGCGGCCCAGGCGGTCCCCGGTTCAGCGTCGGGCGTCCGTCCAGAGGCGCGAAGACCCTGCTGATCACCGCGGCGATCCTGGCCGCGCTGGCCATCGGCTTCGCCATGTTCGCACAGTTCTGGACGGACTGGCTCTGGTACCGCTCGGTGGACTACACCAGCGTCTACCGCACGCAACTGCTCACCCGCTCCGTCATGTTCGCCGTCTTCGGCGTGGTGATGGCGCTGGCCGTCGGGTTCAACATCTGGCTGGCGCACCGGCTGCGGCCGCCGCTGAGCGCGATGTCCATGGAACAGCAGAACCTCGACCGCTACCGCATGAGCATCGCGCCCTACAAGCGCTGGGTCGTCATCGGCATCGCCCTCGTCATCGGGCTGATCGCCGGCGGTTCCGCGTCCGGCCAGTGGCGCACCTGGCTCCAGTGGGTGAACGGCACCTCGTTCGGCGTGGAGGACCCGCAGTTCCACCGGGACGTCTCCTTCTACGCGTTCGACTACCCGTTCTACCGGTTCCTGATCGGCTTCGGCTTCGCGGTCGTCGTGCTCTCCACGATCGCCGCCGCGCTGACGCACTACCTGTACGGCGGCGTGCGGGTCACCACGCCCGGCAGCCGCATCACCCCTGCCGCGACCAAACACCTGTCCGTGCTCGTCGGCCTCTTCGTCGCGCTGAAGTCGGTGGCGTACTGGTTCGACCGCTACGGGCTCGCGCTCAAGGGCGGCGACTTCCGCAACGCGGAGGGCTGGACCGGCCTGCGCTACGTCGACGCCAACGCCTACCTGCCCGCCAAGACGATCCTCACGATCATCGCGGCGATCTGCGCGGTGCTGTTCTTCGCCGCCCTGTGGCGGCGCGGCTGGCAGCTGCCCGTCATCGGTCTCGGCCTGATGGTCCTGTCCGCCGTGCTGATCGGCGGCGTCTACCCGGCGCTCGTGCAGCAGTTCCAGGTGCGGCCGAACGAGCAGGCCAAGGAGACGCCGTACATCCAGAAGCACATGGACTCCACGATGGCGGCCTACGGTATCGAGGACGCGGAGATCCAGGACTACTCGGGCGTCAGCGACGCGCAGCCCGACACCCTGCGCGACGCGGTGGGCGACACGGTCAGCATCCGGCAGCTCGACCCCAGCGTCGTGTCCCCGGCGTTCCAGCAGATCCAGCAGGTCCGCGGCTACTACAAGTTCCCCGACACGCTGGACGTGGACCGCTACACGATCGACGGCGGCGAGCAGGACACCGTCATCGGCCTGCGCGAGATGGACGTCAACGAGATCCCCGAGCGCAACTGGATCAACGAGCACTTCCGCTACACCCACGGCTTCGGCGTCGTCGCGGCCAGCGGCACGACGGTGCAGGACAACGGGCAGCCGGACTTCACCGAGTTCGACCTGCCGTCCGAGGGCGAGCTGGGCGAGTACCAGCAGCGCGTCTACTTCGGTGAGTACACCACGCAGTACTCCATCGTCGGCGGCCCGCAGCGGGAGATCGACTACGCGGGCGAGGACGGCGAGGTCGAGTACAGCTACACCGGCGACTCCGGCATCAACCTCGACAACTACCTCAACCGCGCCGCGTACGCCCTCACCATGGGCGAGCCGCAGATCCTCTACTCCGGAGCCATCGGCGAGGGATCGCGCATCCTCTACAACCGCACGCCGAAGGAGCGCGTCGAGGCGGTCGCCCCCTGGCTGACCATCGACGGCGACCCGTACCCGGCGGTGGTGGACGGCCAGATCCAGTGGATCGTGGACGCCTACACCACCACCAACGGCTATCCGTACGCGTCGCGCACCACGCTCGGCGACGTCACCGAGACCTCCCTGACCGAGACCCAGGGCGACGTCATCGCCCAGGAGAACCAGGTCAACTACATCAGGAACTCGGTCAAGGCCACCGTCGACGCCTACTCGGGCGACGTGGTGCTCTACCAGTGGGACGAGCAGGACCCGGTCCTCAAGACCTGGATGAACGCCTTCCCCGGCACGGTCGAGCCGCGCGACCAGATCAGCGACGAGCTGCTCGACCACCTGCGCTACCCGCAGGACCTGTTCAAGGTGCAGCGCGACCTGCTCCAGCGCTACCACGTGGACGACGCCGACCAGTTCTACAGCGGCTCGGAGCGCTGGGAGGTGCCGGACGACCCGACGCACCAGGGCCAGTCCGTCCCGCCGTACTACCTGAGCATGCGGATGCCGGGCCAGGACCAGCGGGTCTTCTCGCTGACGACGACGTTCACCCCGCTCAACCGCGACACCCTGGCCGCCTACATGGCGGTCGAGGCGGACGCGAGATCCGACGACTACGGCACGATGCGCGTCCTCACCCTCCCGTCGAACACGACGGTCTGGGGTCCGCAGCAGGTGCAGAGCCGGTTCAACTCCGATCCGGACATCGCGACCGAGATCAACCTGCTCCAACGGGGTGATTCCGAGGTCGAGTACGGCAACCTGCTGACCGTGCCACTGGAAGGCGGCCTGCTCTACGTCGAGCCGGTCTACGTGCGTGGAGCGAGCACCAACTACCCGCTGCTGCGCAAGGTCTTGGTCACCTACGGTGAGGAGACCGCCTTCGAGGACAGCCTGTCGGAGGCCCTGGACGTGGTCTTCGGGGTCACTGAATCGGGTGAGGAACCGCCACCTGAGGAACCGGGCGGGGGCGAGGAGCCGCCGGAGGGCGGCGACGAACTCCAGGACGCCATCCAGGAGGCCCAGGAAGCCCTGGAGGACGCCCAGCAGTCGTGGGACGAGGCGCAGGAACGGCTCTCCGACGCCCTCGACCGCCTCGCCGAGGCCCAGGGCGGCGACGCCGGGGACAGCGGTGACGGCGGCGCCGACACCGGTGGCGACACGGGTGACACCGGCGCCGACGGTGGCGGCGGCGAAGGCGACCAGGGCAACGACGGGAACGGCGACACCGCCGGCACCGGCGAGCCCGGCCAGGAGGAACAGGACGCCGGCGGAGGCGGCAGCGCCTGACGCCTGACACCGGCACCTGACACCGGTGCCTGACACACAGTGAAGGACCCGGGGCCCCGCCGGCCCCGGGTCCTTCGTCATGTCACCTGCATGGAGACGTCAACTTTGGGCATCTGTTCGGCGGTTGCCCCGCGCCCGCGCTGACCTGCGTTGTCAGTGGCGGGCGGCATACTGCGTGACGACTCCGGGAAACCCCCGCCGGAAACGGCGTTTGGGTGTTTCCATATCGGGAAGTCGATAAACCGCTGAAGTGACTTCACTGGCTGCGGTATACCAGGTGTACGCAGGTTTCAGGTGGTGCGACTATGGACCTTATGGGGGACAAGGTTAGGTTCGAGAGCAGCCGCATGGCCGCGCTCGAGGGTGCACGGTTGTTGCGCCTGGGCGACCTCGACCACGCGGAGGCGCCCTTGCGCGCCGCCGCGGTGGACGGTGAGCGGTCCGCGGCCAACAACCTGGGGGTCCTGCTGCACGGCTGCGGCCGGGTGGACGAGGCGGCCGAGTGGTGGCGTATCGCCGCCGTCGCCGGCTCCGCCCCGGCCGCCTACGCCCTGGGCCGCCACCACCGCGAGCGCGGCGACGAGGCCGCGGCCGAGTACTGGCTGCGGCAGGCCGCCGAGTCCGGCCACGCCTCCGGCGCCTACGCCCTCGCCGACCTGCTGGAGCACCGCGGCGCCCCCGACGCCCGCGACTGGTTCCGCGCCGCGGCCGAGGGCGGCCACCGCGAGGCGGCGTACCGGTACGGGACGCTCCTCGCGCGCCGTGACGCCGCCGCGGCCGAGCCGTGGTTCCGGCAGGCCGCGGCGCGCGGCCACCGCCGCGCCGCGCTGCGCCTCGGCGGGCTGCTGGAGGAGCGCGGCGAGGCCACCGAGGCCGGCCGCTGGTACCTGGAGGCCGCCGAGGCGGGCGAGGTCCGCGCGGCCAGCGCCCTGGGCTTCCTGCTGCGCGACGCGGGCGACGAGGTGTCCGCCGAACGCTGGTGGTGGCGCGCCGCCCGCGACGGCGACGGCCCCGCGGCCAACGCCCTGGGCGCCCTGCACGCCGAGCGCGGCGAGCGCCAGGAGGCGCACCGCTGGTACCGGGCCGCGCTCGACGCGGGCGACATGAACGGCGCGTTCAACCTGGCGCTGCTCTGCGCCGGGCAGGGCCGCACGGCCCAGGCCGAGCAGTGGTACCGGCGCGCGGCCTACGCCGGGCACCGCGAGGCGGCCAACGCCCTCGCCGTCCTGCTGCTCCAGCGGGGCGACGCGGACGGCGCCGAGCCGTGGTTCTCGAAGGCGGCCGAGGCGGGCAGCGTGGACGCCGCCTTCAACCTCGGCATCCTGCACGCGGGCCGGGGCGAGACCGAGCGCGCGCGGCACTGGTACGAGCAGGCCGCCACCGCCGGGCACGCCGAGGCGGCGCTCCAGGTCGCCGTCGGGCTGCTGCGCGACGGCGGCGACGCGGACTCCGGGCGCGCCGAGACGCACCTGCGGCAGGCGGCCGAGGGCGACAGCGTGGAGGGCGCCTTCCGGCTGGCCGTGCTGCTGGAGCGGCGCGGCGAGCCGGAGTCGGGCCGCTGGTACGAACGGGCCGCCGAGCAGGGGCACCGCCGCGCGCAGGTCAAGGTCGGCATGCGGGCCGCGGCGCGGGACGACATCGTCGAGGCCGCGCGGTGGTACCGCTCGGCCGCCGAGGCGGGCAGCCCCAACGGCGCCTTCAACCTCGGGCTGCTCCTCGCCCGCGAGGGCAGCGAGCCGGAGGCCGCGCTGTGGTGGCGCCGGGCGGCGGAGGCCGGGCACGGCCGCGCCGCGCTGCGCCTGGCGCTGCTCGCCTCCCACCGGGGCGACCTGGCGGAGGGCGGCACGTGGTGCACGCGCGCCATGGAGCTGGGCCCCGCCGAGGTCACCGAGCGCGCGGCCCGGCTGCGCGACGCGCTGCGCCAGGAACTGACGGCCTGACGCGCTGACGCCCTGGCGCCCGGCGGCACGTGAGGGCCCCGGCGGATCGTCCGCCGGGGCCCTCACGTGTCGCGCTCGTGCCGGGGAGCCCGCCGCCCACGCCCGACGAGTTCGCCCGGCGCCGGCGCGACGCCCCAGGCGCTCAGTCCCCCTCGGCCGCCGCCCGCAGTGCCCCGTGCGCCATCCGTCGCAGCAGCGCCGCCGTCTCCTCGCGGGACGGCAGCGCGCTCGGCCGCGACAGGCGCGGCGTCGAGTTGAGCAGCCCGAAGACCGCGTGCACCGCCGCCCGCGCCACCGGCTCGGCCAGCCCCCCGTACGCCCGCTGCACCACGCCCACCCACAGCTCCACGTACTGCCGCTGGAGCTGCCGCACCCGCCTGCGCTCCGCCTCCGGCAGCCGGTCCAGCTCCCGGTCGTGCAGCGTGATCAGCGCCCGGTCGTCGAGCGCGAAGTCGATGTGCCCCCCGATCAGCGCGTCCAGCGCCTCCGCCGCCGGGCGGCCCGCCTCCTCCGCCTCCCGTACGCGCTGCTCGCCGCCGTCCCGCAGGCGGCTGCTGATCCCGACGAGCAGCTCGGTCAGCATCGCGTCCTTGCCGGGGAAGTGCCGGTAGAGCGCGGGCCCGCTGATGCCGACGGCGGCCCCTATCTCGTCCACGCCGACACCGTGGAAGCCCCGCTCGGCGAAGAGGCGGGAGGCCTCGCGCAGGATCTGGCGGCGGCGGGGGCTGGGGGCGTGGGTGGTCATGTCCCGCATTGTAGACAGGCCGGTTAGCGAGCGTTAACCTGGCGGCATGCGGCAGGCAGCACCGGTGCTGAGCAGTACCGCCGACCCGGCGGCCGACACGTACGCGGCGAACGCCGCGGCCCATCGCGAACTGGCCGCGCGGCTGCGGGAGAGACTGGCGGCCGCCCGCCTCGGCGGCGGCGAACGCGCCCGCGCCCGCCACCTCGCGCGCGGCAAGCTCCTCCCGCGCGACCGGGTGGACGCCCTCCTCGACCCCGGCTCCCCGTTCCTGGAGATCGCCCCCCTGGCCGCCGACGGCCTCTACGAGGGCCAGGCGCCCGCCGCCGGGGTGATCGCGGGCATCGGGCGGGTCAGCGGCCGGGAGACCGTCGTCATCGCCAACGACGCGACGGTCAAGGGCGGAACGTACTTCCCGATGACCGTCAAGAAGCACCTGCGCGCCCAGGAGATCGCCCTCGACAACCGCCTGCCCTGCGTCTACCTCGTCGACTCGGGCGGCGCCTACCTGCCGCTCCAGGACGAGGTGTTCCCCGACCGCGACCACTTCGGCCGCATCTTCTACCACCAGGCCCGCATGTCCGCCGCCGGCATCCCGCAGATCGCCGCCGTCCTCGGCTCCTGCACGGCGGGCGGCGCGTACGTCCCCGCGATGAGCGACGAGGCCGTCATCGTGCGCGGCCAGGGCACGATCTTCCTCGGCGGCCCGCCGCTGGTGAAGGCCGCCACCGGCGAGGTCGTCACCGCCGAGGAACTGGGCGGCGGCGAGGTCCACGCGAAGGTCTCCGGCGTCACCGACCACCTCGCCGAGGACGACGCGCACGCGCTGCGCACCGTACGCGGCATCGTCGCGACCCTGCCCGCGCGCGGCCCGCTGCCGTGGTCCGTCGAGCCGGTGGAGGAGCCCGCCGCCGACCCGGCCGGGTTGTACGGGGTGGTGCCCGCCGACCCGCGTACGCCGTACGACGTCCGCGAGGTGATCGCGCGGCTGGTGGACGGCTCGCGCTTCGCCGAGTTCAAGGCCGAGTACGGCGGGACGCTCGTCACCGGCTTCGCCCGCCTGCACGGCCACCCGGTCGGCGTCGTCGCCAACAACGGCATCCTCTTCTCCGAGTCCGCCCAGAAGGGCGCCCACTTCATCGAGCTGTGCGACCAGCGCGGCATCCCGCTGCTCTTCCTCCAGAACATCTCCGGCTTCATGGTCGGCCGCGCCTACGAGGCGGGCGGCATCGCCAAGCACGGCGCGAAGATGGTGACGGCCGTCGCCTGCGCCCGCGTCCCCAAGCTGACCGTCGTCATCGGCGGCTCCTACGGCGCGGGCAACTACTCGATGTGCGGCCGGGCCTACTCGCCCCGCTTCCTGTGGATGTGGCCGAACGCGCGGATCTCCGTCATGGGCGGCGAGCAGGCCGCGTCCGTCCTCGCCACCGTCCGCCGCGACCAGGACCCGGACTGGAGCGCCGAGGCGGAGGAGGAGTTCAAGGAACCGATCCGCGCCCGCTACGAGGCCACGGGCAACGCCTACTACGCCACCGCGCGCCTGTGGGACGACGGGATCATCGACCCGCTGGAGACCCGCACCGTCCTCGGCCTCGCCCTGACCGCCTGTGCCAACGCGCCGCTGCCCGACAGCCGCTTCGGCGTCTTCCGGATGTGAGGAGGCGCGCGTGACGAGAGGGGAACGACCGCCGATGTTCGACACCGTGCTCGTCGCCAACAGGGGCGAGATCGCCGTCCGCGTCATCAGGACGCTGCGCCGCCTCGGCATCACCGCCGTCGCCGTCCACAGCGACGCCGACGCCGACGCGCGGCACGTCCGCGAGGCCGACACCGCCGTCCGCATCGGCCCGGCACGCGCCGCCGACAGCTACCTGTCCGCCGAACGCCTCCTGGAGGCCGCCGCCCGCAGCGGCGCCCAGGCGATCCACCCCGGCTACGGCTTCCTGGCGGAGAACGCCGCGTTCGCCCGCGCCGTCGAGGCGGCGGGGCTCACGTTCGTCGGCCCGCCCGCCGGGGCCATCGAGGCCATGGGCGACAAGATCCGCGCCAAGCGCCTCGCGGCGGACGGCGGCGTGCCCGTCGTCCCCGGCACGCCGGACGGCGACCTGTCGGACGCCGCGCGCGACCCCGGCTTCCCGCTGCTCCTCAAGCCGTCCGCCGGGGGCGGCGGCAAGGGCATGCGGCTGGTCCGCGACCCGGAGCGGCTGGCCGACGAGATCGCCGCCGCGCGCCGCGAGGCGCGCGCCGCGTTCGGCGACGGCACGCTGCTGGCCGAGCGGTGGATCGACCGGCCCCGGCACATCGAGATCCAGGTCCTCGCCGACGCGCACGGCGGCGCCGTCCACCTCGGCGAGCGCGAGTGCTCGCTCCAGCGGCGCCACCAGAAGATCGTGGAGGAGGCGCCGAGCCCGCTGCTCGACCCGGCGACGCGCGCCGCGATGGGCGAGGCGGCCGTACGCGCCGCGCGCCGCTGCGGCTACCGGGGCGCGGGCACGGTCGAGTTCATCGTGCCGGGCGACGACCCCGGCACGTTCTTCTTCATGGAGATGAACACCCGCCTCCAGGTCGAGCACCCCGTCACCGAGCTGACCACCGGGCTCGACCTCGTGGAGTGGCAGCTGCGGATCGCCGCCGGGGAGCGGCTGCCGTTCACGCAGGACGACGCGCCCACCGCCCGGGGCCACGCCGTGGAGGCCAGGATCTACGCGGAGAGCCCCCGGCTGGACTTCCTGCCGTCGTCCGGGCCCGTCCTGCTGCTGCGCGAACCGGCGGGGGAGGGCGTACGCGTCGACTCCGGGCTGCTCGCCGGCACCGAGGTCGGCACGGACTACGACCCCATGCTCGCCAAGGTCGTCGCCCACGGCCCCGACCGGCCCACCGCGCTGCGCCGCCTGCGGACCGCGCTCGCCGGGACGGCCGTGCTCGGCCTGGAGACCAACACCGGCTTCCTCCGCCGCCTCCTGGCCCACCCCGACGTGGCGGCCGGTACGTTCGACACCGGCCTCGTGGACCGCGAACGCGCCGCCCTCGCCCCGGCCGACCCGCCCGGCGCGGCGTACGCGGCCGCCGCCCTCCTCGCCCACGACGCGCTCGCCCCGGCGCCCGGCGGCTGGACCGACCCGTTCGCCGTCCCGTCCGGCTGGCGCCTCGGCGGCGAGGCGGCCTGGACCGCCCGTACGTGGCGCGTGCCCGGCGGCGAGCCCGTGACCGTACGGGTGCGGCCGGGCGAGGCGCGCGTCGGCGACGCCCCCGCCGAGCCCGCCCGGCTGCTGCCCGGCGACCCGGGCGACCCCGGCACGGTCCGCGTGCGGTACGGCGGCGTCACCCACACGTTCTCCCACGCGCCCGGCCCCGGCGGCCCCTGGCTCGGCCGCGACGGCGACGCCTGGCACCTGCGGGAGCACGACCCCGTGACGGCCGCCGGGGGCGCGCGCCCCGGGACCGCCGACGCCCTGCGCGCGCCCATGCCCGGCACGGTCACCGTCGTCAAGGCGGCCCTCGGCGACCCGGTGCGCGCGGGGCAGAGCCTGCTCGTCGTGGAGGCCATGAAGATGGAACACGTCGTCACCGCCCCGTACGACGGCACGCTCACCGCGCTGCACGTCACGGCCGGCGCCACCGTCGCCATGGACCAGCCGCTCGCCGTCGTCACCGCGCCGCAGGAGGCACCGTGAGCACCCCCGCGCCGTCCCCCGTACCCGCCCCGGGGCTGCCCGCCCGCGTCCGCGTCCACGAGGTGGGGCCGCGCGACGGCCTCCAGAACGAGGCGGCCGTCGTCCCGGTCGCGGTGAAGGCCGAGTTCGTCCACCGCCTCGCCGCCGCCGGGCTCACCACCATCGAGGCGACCAGCTTCGTCCACCCGGGGCGCGTCCCCCAACTCGCCGACGCCGACGAGCTGTACGGCATGCTCGGCGACCTCACCGGCACCGGCACCGGCACCGGCACCGGCGTCCGCCTGCCCGTCCTCGTGCCGAACGCGCGCGGCCTCGACCGGGCCCTCGCGTGCGGCGTCCGCGAGATCGCCGTCTTCGCCAGCGTCACCGAGTCCTTCGCGCGGGCCAACCTCGGCCGGGGCGTGGACGAGTCGCTCGCCATGTTCGCGCCTGTCGTGGCCCGCGCCACCGGCGCCGGGGTGCCTGTGCGCGGCTACCTGTCGATGTGCTTCGGCGACCCGTGGGAGGGCGACGTGCGCCCCGCCCAGGTCACCGCCGTCGCCCGCCGCCTGCTCGACATGGGCTGCGCCGAACTCAGCCTCGGCGACACCATCGGCGTCGCGACCCCGGGACAGGTCACCGCGCTGCTCGCCGCCCTCGACGCGGCGGGCGTCCCGGCCGGCCGCCTCGCCGTCCACTTCCACGACACGTACGGCCAGGCCCTCGCCAACACCCTGACCGCCCTGCGGCACGGCGTCACCACCGTCGATGCCGCCGCCGGGGGGCTCGGCGGCTGCCCGTTCGCGAAGTCCGCCACCGGCAACCTCGCCACCGAGGACCTGCTGTGGATGCTGCGCGGCCTCGGCATCGAGACCGGCGTGGACCTCGCCCGGCTCGCCGCCACCAGCCGCTGGATGGCCGCACACCTCGGCCGCCCCAGCCCCTCCCGCACCGTACGCGCTCTCGCACCCGAGGAGTCCTGACGATGCCCCTTGACCACCGCCTCAGCCCGGAGCACGAGGAACTGCGCCGGACGGTCGAGGCGTTCGCCCACGACGTCGTCGCCCCCCGGATCGCCGCGCACTACGAGAACCACACGTTCCCCTACGACATCGTGCGCGAGATGGGCTGCATGGGGCTGTTCGGCCTGCCGTTCCCGGAGGAGTACGGCGGCATGGGCGGCGACTACCTCGCGCTGTGCCTCGCCCTGGAGGAACTGGCCCGCGTCGACTCGTCCGTGGCCATCACCCTGGAGGCGGGCGTCTCGCTCGGCGCGATGCCGATCCACCGGTTCGGCACCGAGGAGCAGAAACGCGCCTGGCTGCCGCGCCTGTGCGCGGGCGAGCTGCTCGGCGCGTTCGGCCTGACCGAGCCGGGCTGCGGCTCCGACGCGGGCGGCACGCGCACCACCGCCGTCCTCGACGGGGACAGCTGGGTCGTCAACGGCACCAAGAGCTTCATCACCAACTCGGGCACCGACATCACCGGCCTGATCACCGTCACCGCCGTGACCGCGCTGCCGGACGGCGGGCGGGGCATCTCCGCGATCATCGTCCCGGCGGGCACGCCGGGGCTCACCGTCGCGCCGCCCTACTCCAAGGTCGGCTGGAACGCCTCGGACACCCACGAGCTGTCCCTCGCCGACGTCCGCGTCCCCGCCGCCAACCTGCTCGGCGAACCGGGCAGGGGCTATGCGCAGTTCCTCCGCATCCTGGACGAGGGCCGCATCGCGATCTCCGCCCTGGCGACCGGGCTCGCCCAGGGCTGCGTGGACGAGTCGGTGCGGTACGCGGGGGAGCGCGAGGCGTTCGGCCGGCCCATCGGCGACAACCAGGCGATCCAGTTCAAGCTGGCCGACATGGAGACGCGCGCCCACACCGCCCGCGCCGCCTGGCGCGACGCCGCCTCCCGCCTGCTGGCCGGCGAACCGTTCAAGAAGGCCGCCGCCATCGCCAAGCTGCACTCCTCGGACGTCGCCGTCGTCAACGCCCGCGAGGCCACCCAGATCCACGGCGGCTACGGCTTCATGAACGAGTACCCCGTCGCCCGCATGTGGCGCGATGCGAAGATCCTGGAGATCGGCGAGGGCACCAGCGAGGTGCAGCGGATGCTGATTGCACGGGAATTGGGAGTCCCGTACGCCGCGTCACGCGGCTGACACAGCGGCGCGCGGAGGCCATCCGCGCGTTCGCCGGGGACTTCGTCGCCGGGCTCAAGGAGGCCAAGGGCTGCGAGGTCTGACGGCCGTCCCCGCCGGGTGGTGTCAGCCGCTCGCGTTCTCGGGGTCCACCGGGTCCACGGGGGCGCCGTCGCCGTTCGCGGGGAGGTCGCCGCGTTCGACCGGGGTGCCGTCGTCGTCGGGGGCGTCGGGGAGTGTCGCGGCCAGTTCGGCCGGGTCGGCCTGGTGCGCCGCCTCCAGCGCCGCGTCCAGCGTCTCGGCGGGTACGGACGTGTCGCCCGCGACCGTGACCAGGCGGCCGTCCTCGACGCGCGCCCGCAGCCCGCCCGACGCGTCCGACGACGCGGTCCACACGCCGCCGTCCGTGGCGCAGAACCAGCCCTCGCCGCCGGTGAGGACGGGGCACAGGTCCTCGGTGTCCTGCGGCGCGTGGTCCACCATGAGGTGCAGCACCGCCCCGCTCGCGTCCGTGTAACTGCTCTGGAAGCCGCTCGCGTTGAGCGGTCCCACCGACTGGACGGCCAGGGTGAAGCCGGGCGCCTCCGTCACGTAGACCATGTCCACCGTCGTGTCCAGCGCCGCCGCGCGCGCCACCAGCGCCTCGTCCACGGGCTCGTCCGCGGCGCCTGTCCCGGCCGGCCTGTCCGTGCCGTCCTCCTCGCCGCAGGCCGCCAGGCCGAGCAGCGGCAGTGCGAGCAGCGGTATGACAGCGATGCTGCGCGCCGTACGTCTCATACGGACATCATGCGATACGCGGCGCCGTGACCCGGCGGCGGGCCTCGGCGTAGCGGCGTACGAGGGGCCGGGTGTCGTCCGCCCGCCAGGCCGGCGCCGGCCTGCTGGGGGAGAGGCCGTCCACGGGCCGCACGGCGACGCCGTCCCGCGCGAGCAGCGGCGCGTTGCCCTCCGCGAGCAGCACGACGCCCCGGCCGTCCACCAGCGCCTCGTACGTCTCGTCGGGGCCCGACACGACGGCGCCGATCCTCGCGGGCCGTCCGCCGCGCGCCTCGGGCGCCAGCCAGTGCTCCCGCAGCGCGCCCGCGTCCCCCGGCAGCGCGAGGAACGGCTCGTCCGGCAGGGCCACGAACCGCTGTTCCTCGGCCACCACCAGCCAGCCGTACCTGGCCGGTTCCGGCAGGGGCAGCCAGACGTACGCGAGGTCGCTCGACCCGTCCGCGAGCCCGGCCGTGGGGTCATCCCAGCCGACCTGCCGCAGCCGCAGCCCGCCCCGGCCCGGACCGGTGGACATGCCGATCACCAGCGTGGCCCGCTGCTCGGCCAGGGCCGCCGCGACGGCCGACCGCCCGGCGTCCCAGCCGGCCAGGACGCGGCGGGCGTGCGGCGGCAGCGCGGTGCCGACGGGCGTGAGGCGTACGTCGCCCCCGCCGCGCGTGAAGAGGGGCGCGCCGAGCTGCCGCTCCAGGGCGCGGATCTGCTGGCTGAGCGCGGGCTGCGAGACGTACAGCCGTTCGGCCGCACGGGTGAAGTGCAGCTCTTCGGCCACTGTCACGGAATACCGCAGGTCTTGGACGGGCAAGGGGCGGCGGAGCGAGGGTGGTGGTCAGCCGGGTGACCCCGCGAAGGCCGCCGCCGCGATCCTGGCGGCCCTGCGCGCGGCGGACACGCCGCTGCGCCTGCCGCTGGGCGTGGACGCCGTGGACGCCGTCCGCGGGCACCTCGGCCAGGTGGGCGCGGAGCTGGACACCTGGGAGGCGACGGCGCGCGCGACCGCGTTCGACGCCTGATCCCGACACTTCCTGCCCGATATCGGGCAGGAATGTTGCGAAAGTACGCCGGCCTCCCCAGTATCGAGAGGTGCCAGAACGCCGTACGCCGCCGCATGACGACCTCGTGGACCACCTGGTGCGCAGCACACCGCTCTCCCGCGGTGAGGCTGCCCGGGTGGTTCTCGACGTTCTGGCGTACTTCGACGAGACGGCCGAGGAATTCGTTCGAAGGCGCCACCGCGAACTGCGCTCCGGCGGGCTGACCAACGAGATGATCTTCGAACGGATCGCGGACGAGCTGCCGCGCCGCGCCGTGGCGCCGCCCGCGCTGTCGCTGCGGCAGCTGCGGCGCATCGTGTACGGATAGGAACGGACCAGCAGGCCTGCGGGCCGCGGGAGGAACGCCCATGTGTGGAATCGTCGGGTACATCGGCAAGCGGGACGTCGCGCCCCTCCTTCTCGAAGGACTCCAGCGCCTGGAGTACCGCGGCTATGACTCGGCCGGCGTCGCGATCCAGAACAGCGGCAGGGGCGGCGGGCTCAAGGTCGTGAAGAACGCGGGCCGCGTCCGCGACCTGGAGGCCAAGGTCCCCGCGCGCTTCGCCGGGACCAGCGGCATCGCCCACACCCGCTGGGCCACGCACGGCGCGCCCAACGACGTCAACGCCCACCCCCACCTGGACGCGCTCGGCGAGATCGCCGTCGTCCACAACGGCATCATCGACAACTCCGCCGAGCTGCGCGCCAAGCTCGCCGCCGACGGCGTCGAGCTGGCCTCCGACACCGACACCGAGGTCCTCGCCCACCTCGTCGCCCGCGCCCAGTCCGACACGCTGGAGGGCAAGGTCCGCGAGGCGCTGCGGCACATCGAGGGCACCTACGGCATCGCCGTCCTGCACGCCGCCTTCCCCGACCGCATCGTCGTGGCGCGCAACGGCTCGCCGGTCGTCCTCGGCATCGGCGAGAAGGAGATGTTCGTCGCCTCCGACGTCGCCGCGCTGGTCAGCCACACCCGGCAGGTCATCACGCTGGACGACGGCGAGATGGCCACCCTCAAGGCCGACGACTACCGCACCTACACCACCGACGGCAGCCGCACCGCCACCTCCCCGACCACCGTCGAGTGGGAGGCCGAGAGCTGGGACATGGGCGGCCACGACACGTACATGCACAAGGAGATCGCCGAGCAGCCCGAGGCCGTGGACCGGGTGCTGCGCGGCCGGATCGACGACCGGTTCGCGACCGTGCGCCTCGGCGGCCTGAACCTCGACCCGCGCGCGGCCCGCGCCGTGCGGCGCGTGAAGATCCTCGGCTGCGGCTCGGCGTACCACGCGGGCCTCATCGGCGCCCAGCTGATCGAGGAACTGGCCCGCATTCCCGCCGACGCCGAGCCCGCCAGCGAGTTCCGCTACCGCAACGCGGTCGTGGACCCGGACACCCTCTACATCGCCACCAGCCAGTCGGGCGAGACGTACGACACCCTCGCGGCCGTCCAGGAGCTGAAGCGCAAGGGCGCGATGGTCCTCGGCGTCGTGAACGTGGTCGGCAGCGCCATCGCCCGCGAGACGGACGGCGGGGTCTACGTGCACGCGGGGCCCGAGGTGTGCGTCGTCTCCACCAAGTGCTTCACCAACACGGCGGTCGCCTTCGCGCTGCTCGCGCTGCACCTGGGCCGCATCAGGGACCTGTCCGTCGCGGACGGCCGCCGCATCATCGAGGGCCTGCGGAAGCTGCCGGAGCAGATCCAGCAGATCCTGCGCGACGAGGAGCGCATCGCGAAGCTCGCCGCCGAGCTGGCGGAGGCGAAGAGCATGCTGTTCGTCGGCCGTGTGCGGGGCTTCCCGGTGGCCAAGGAGGCGTCCCTCAAGCTGAAGGAGGTCTCCTACATCCACGCCGAGGCGTACCCGGCCTCCGAGCTGAAGCACGGCCCGCTGGCGCTGATCGAGCCCGCCGTGCCGACGGTCGCGATCATGCCGAACGACGAGCTGGCCGACAAGAACCGCGCCACGCTGGAGGAGATCAAGGCCCGCAGCGGCCGGATCGTCGCCGTCGCGCACGAGGAGCAGGCGAAGGCGGACGACACCCTCGTGGTGCCGTGCAACGAGCCGGAGCTCGACCCGATCCTGATGGGCATCCCGCTCCAGCTGCTCGCGTACCACACGGCGCTGGCGCTCGGCCGGGACATCGACAAGCCGCGGAACCTCGCGAAGTCCGTCACCGTCGAGTGAGGCGCTGAGGCCGCCGGACGTGCGGCGGCCCCCGGGGAGTGCGTGCCACCATACGCACCCCCGGGGGCCGCCCGGTGCGCCGGCGTCGCCCATTACGCCGGCTGGGATAAGCCGCGGCCGGGTCCGTCACCTCCCGACCGGCGGCCCAAAGCGGTACCGGGACCGGTTCTGTCGAGCCGGTGACCCTGTTATGCCCATCACAAACGCACAATCCACCCGTCACGGCCGACAAATTTGGTGAATGCTCCGTGCGCACCCAGGGGAACACCCCCCGTTCCGGCGAACGGGCAGGCCGAAGCCCCGCGTGGGCTCCGGAACGGGCTGTCCAGGACCCCGGCGGGGCGGTGGTGTGCGTGCGGGATGGCGTCCGTGGTGCTCCCGGGGGAGCTGGGGACTTCCGGTGGTTTCCGTGCGTTCCCGCGACGGGCGGGGCGCGCCGGGCTACGGGATGACGATCACCGGGCGCTGGGCCCGGCGCGCCAGCCGTCCCGACACCGAGCCGAAGAGCCGCCCGAGCAGGCCGTGGGTCGTGCCCACGACGATGGCGTCGGCGACGAACTCCCGGCCGACCTCCTCCAGTTCGTGGCAGATGTCCCCGCCGCGTTCGAGGAGCACCCACGGCACGTCCGACAGGTGTTCGGCGCAGGCGAGTTCGAGACCGAGGACCTCGGTCCTGTGGTCCGGCACATCGACCAGCGCGGGCGGCTCGCAGCCCGCCCAGACGGTCGTCGGCAGCCGGTTGGCGACGTGGACGATGATCAGCCCGCAGTGCGAGCGCTGCGCCATGCCCACCGCGTAGGCCAGCGCGCGCTCACTGGACGTCGAGCCGTCGAAGCCCACGACCACGCCGTGCTGGAACGCGGGATCTCGGGGCGTGCACGCGTCCCCGGCCAGGTCGGGCGTGGACGAGGGATCGGCGACGCGCCTGCGATCCGCTGGTTCGGGGAACTCGTATCCAGCCATCGGTGCCTCAGCGGTGAGTCAGTGAGGAAGCTCGGGGGTGCCGGCGTAGGGACAGGGACATGGCGGAGGGGCGACGGGACCGGGACGACCCGGAACGCCGGTCACTCGGGGAACTCCGGGAGAATCCTCGGAATTCTCAGAATCCACGGCCGTTCCGAAAATCCGGTACATACGTCTCACTTCCACCGGTTCCACTCCCAGGGTACGGCGTTGGTCATCCAGTGCCCAGGGTTGCCGCGTACAACCCCTGAAACCAAAGCCGCGACCGTGACCGAGCAGCATGCCCTACCCGGCCCCGGCGACGCAATCCTTTCGGACACCTGGTGATACGGGCGCTGGCTGTGCGTGACCGCGCGCCGGGCGCCCGCGCCCCCCGCTGTTGACATGTCCGCCCTGCCTGCATCGATGCGCCCGCCGCGCGCCCCCGGGGTGGAGCAGCGCGGGGGAGGCGCGCGCCGGGAGCAGTGCGACTGTCGGGCCGGTGCCCGCCATTTTCGGCCAACTTCCCCTGGTCCGCAGCACCCTGCCCACCGGCCACGCCGACCCCTCCGGTATACCGGGGGAAGTCCCGCGGCCGGGCGTCCGGGCCATCGCGGGCCCAGGACAGGGGGGATGGCGGGGGGAGGCGTACTTCCCCCAACCGCTCGCGCGTGCAACGCTTCCAGATCGACTGCTTCGCGCCACGTTGTCATGTCGATATAGCGCCGAGTGATGAACTTGTCCCGCCGACCTCACCTGACACAGTAGATTCGATCTTGGCAATCACGTCGGGGGAAACGTGCAGGACCGAGAGGATGCGACGACCGAGGGAACTGAGGAGCATGAGCCAGGACCCAACGCACGGCCCCGAGCCAGCCGTCAAGCTCGCTGCCCGACGCCGCCGCGAAGTCGTCGCGGTGCTGCTGTTCAGCGGCAGTCCAATGTTCGAAAGCTCCATTCCGCTGTCCGTCTTCGGCATCGACCGCCAGGACGCCGGGGTCCCGCGCTACCGGCTGCTCGCCTGCGCCGGTGAGGAGGGGCCGCTGCGCACCACCGGAGGGCTGGAGCTGCGCGCGCCGTACGGTCTCGGGGCCGTCGCGCGGGCGGGCACGGTGATCGTCCCCGCGTGGCGGTCGATCACGGGCCCGCCGCCCGCCGCCGCGCTGGCCGCGCTGCGGCGCGCCCACAGCGAGGGCGCGCGGATCGTCGGCCTGTGCACGGGCGCGTTCGCCCTGGGGGCCGCCGGGCTCCTGGACGGCCGCCCCGCGACGACGCACTGGATGTACGCGCCGACGCTCGCCAAGCGCTACCCCTCGGTCCACGTGGACCCCAGGGAACTGTTCGTGGACGACGGGGACATCCTGACCTCGGCGGGCACCGCCGCCGGGATCGACCTGTGCCTCCACATCGTCCGCCAGGACCACGGCCCCGAGGCCGCCGCCGCCCTGGCACGCCGCCTGGTGCTGCCCCCCCGCCGGGGCAACGGCACGGCGGAGCCCGCCCAGCACCGGCACCTCGACCGGTCTTTACCCGAAGACATCGGGGCCGACCCGCTGGCGGAGGTGGTGGCCTGGGCGCTGGAGCACCTCCACGAGCAGTTCGACGTGGAGACGCTCGCCGCCCGCGCGTACATGAGCCGGCGGACGTTCGACCGGCGGTTCCGCTCGCTCACCGGCAGCGCGCCGCTCCAGTGGCTCATCACGCAGCGTGTGCTCCAGGCACAGCGGCTGCTGGAGGTGTCCGACTACTCGGTGGACGAGGTGGCGGGACGCTGCGGCTTCCGCTCGCCGGTGGCCCTGCGCGGCCACTTCAGGCGGCAGCTCGGCGCCTCGCCCGCCGCGTACCGGGCGGCGTACCGGGCCAGGCAGCAGGACACCGGCGCGCGCGTCAAGCCGGTCGCGGACGGGTTCACGGCCCGGGTGCCGGGCCAGCGCAGCCGCCCGCCCGCCTGACCGGGGGCGGGCGCGGCGCAGGGCGACGGGCCGGGGCGACCGGCCCGTCGCCCTGCGCGACGTAAGGTTGTTCGCATGAACGATCGCATGGTGTGGATCGACTGCGAGATGACCGGTCTGTCCCTGGCCGACGACGCCCTGATCGAGGTGGCCGCGCTGGTCACCGACTCGGAGCTGAACGTGCTCGGCGCGGGGGTGGACGTCGTGATCCGGCCCCCGGCCGCCGCGCTGGAGTCCATGCCGGAGGTCGTGCGCGCCATGCACACCGCCTCCGGGCTCCTGGACGAGCTGGAGGGCGGCACGTCCCTGGAGGAGGCGGAGGAACGCGTCCTCGCCTACATCAGGGAGCACGCGCCCGAGGCGGGCAAGAGCCCCCTGTGCGGCAACTCCATCGGCACCGACCGGGGGTTCCTGAGCCGCGACATGCCCCGGCTCGTGTCGCACCTCCACTACCGCGTGATCGACGTCTCGTCCGTCAAGGAGCTGGCGCGCCGCTGGTACCCCCGCGCGTACTTCAACAGCCCGGAGAAGGGCGGCAACCACCGGGCGCTCGCCGACATCCGCGAGTCCATCGCCGAGCTGCGCTACTACCGCGAGACGGTCTTCGTGCCCCAGCCGGGCCCCGACTCGGACACCGCCCGGCGGATCGCCGCGGAGCACGTCGTCCGCTGAACGGGCTCCCGCAGGGCCGCGCGGAAGCGCGGTGCGCCGGGCCCCGGCGACCCTGTACACTCGTGTCCGGCCGCTGCGGCGGCGGATGGTGGGTGTAGCTCAGTTGGTAGAGCACCTGGTTGTGGTCCAGGTGGCCGCGGGTTCAAGTCCCGTCACTCACCCCATACGACGGAGGCCCCGTCCACATCTGCGGATGCGGACGGGGCCTCCGTCGTGTCGCCACCGGCCGCCCGCCTCCCGTACCACCGGAGGTCCGGCGGTACGGGAGGGCGGGGCGTACGGCGCGGTCCCGGGCGCTCGGGGGCGTCTGCCCGGAGCCGGGCCGGGGCTCAGGCCTGATCGGGGCGGGGCCGCTGCCGCGGCACCGCGTGGCGCGGCGGGCTGATGAGGGTGATCTGCCGGACGACCTGGTGGAACGCCAGCAGCGCGGAGATCGGCGGCAGGCCGGCGACGGCGAGGCTCATGACGCTCGGCGGCGCCTGCGCGACGCACAGCGCCACCGCGATGCCGGAGAACAGCACGACGACCAGCCAGGAGTGCAGCGAACGCCGCTGGTGCAGCGCCGCCCGCACGATGGACAGCGACGCGACGAGCCACGGCCCGAAGATCAGCAGCGGCCACCAGTCGGTCAGCGCGTCGGACGCGCCGGGGGCGGCGGCGTCGCGCAGCGGGCCGTAGGAGATGAGGCCGCCGAGGACGCTGAGCATCGCCATCAGCGCGGTCGCGGCGGCGGCGATCAGCAGGCTCGTCCAGCGCAGCCACTTCACCTGGGCCGACGGGCCGAGCCACTGGACGCGCTGCCTGCGCTTGCGGTGGCGGGCCGGCACGGTCTCGGCCAGGTGCGCGCGCGGCTCGTCGGCCGCCTCCGCGCCCGGCACGACGTCCAGGGGGAGCAGCAGTTCCTCCAGCCGGGAGGTGTCGCCGAAGATATCCCAGCCGCCCGGTCCTGTCCTGAGTTCCGGAGGGATCAGGAGATTCGTTTCCTCGTCATGCATCATCAGTGCGTGTTCTCCGTGTCGTCGGTCTCACATGTCGCCAACGACGCGTCGGCTGCCGGGGTGTGAGGCATTGGGGTGACACGGCGCCCAGGAGTGGTGTCGTGGCGCCGACTTGACCCGGCGGGCCGGTAGTAGGGATCGCCCGCGCCCGCGGGGTGCGCCGGTGGAGAGGGGTCGGTATGGCGGAGCCCGACGAGATGCTGCTGGCGCGGGTGCGCGCGGGCGACGGTGTGGCCTACGGGGCGTTCTACCGGCGGCACGCGGGCGCGGTCCGCCGCTACGCCCGGGTCTGCTGCGCGGACTCCCACCTCGCCGAGGACCTGACGGCCGAGGTCTTCGCCAGGACGCTGCGCGCGCTGCGTTCCGGCGCCGGGCCGAACGAGTCGGCGCGCGCGTACCTCCTCACGACGGTCCGCCGTGTCGCGGCGCAGTGGGGCGCGGGCGGGCGGCGCGAGCAGCCGGTGGCCGACCTCGGCGACCTCGCCGCGCAGCACCCGGCCGAGTCGGTGGCGCTGATCCGCGCGGCCGACCGTTCGATGGCCGCGCGCGCGTTCCACAGCCTGCCGGAGCGGTGGCAGGAGGTGCTGTGGCACACGGCGGTCGAGCAGCAGCCGCTGAGCCGCGTCGGCCCGCTGCTCGGTCTGACGCCCAACGCGACCGCCGTCCTCGCCTTCCGCGCCCGGGAGGGGCTGCGGGAGGCGTATCTCCAGGCGCACGTGAACTCGGCGCTCACCGGGCAGGCCGGCTGCCGCCAGCACGCGACGCGGCTCGGCGCGTTCGCCCGCAAGCCGATGCGGCGGCGCGGCTACCGGCAGCTGAGGCACCATCTGCGGGGCTGCGAGCGCTGCCGGTCGGCGTACCTGGAGCTGGTGGACATCAACGCGACGCTGCGGGGGCTCGTGCCCGCCGCGCTGGTGGGGTGGCTGGCCGCCGCCCGGCTGATGGGCGGGACGGCCCAGGCGGCGGGGGCCGTCCACGCGACGCAAGTGGCGGCGCCGCTCGGCGCCGGGCTCGCCGCCGAGCTGATACCGGCCGGTCCTGGCATCGCGCATGCGGGCGGGGCGCTGGCGAAGCTGGTGGTGGGCGCGGCGATGGCGGTCGCGACGGGCGCCGCGGCGGCGGGGCCGGCGCCGCACGCGCCCGCCCAGCCGCCCCCGGCGGCGGCGCCGGAGTACGGGGCGCGGCAGTACGGCGGTGACGCGGGGACGGGCGGTGGGGGCACGGTGCGCGGCGGGGAGCCGTTCTCACCGGTCGTCAGGCGTGAGCCGCCGGGGGAGCGGACGGGGGAGGAGCGGATGGGTCCGCGCGCGCGGCCGGCCGTGCCCGCCCCGGTCGCCACCGCCGCGCCACCGCCCGTGACCCTGGCCGCCACCCTGCCGGTGGCCGAGCCCGTGCCGGTGCCGGTGCCTGAGTCCTCGGGGGGAACAACGGTCCCGGCCGTGCCGCCGGAGACCCCGGCGACCCCCCTCGGGCCCGTGACGCCGGAGACCCCCGGATCGCCGGTGTCACCCGTGCCCGGGACACAGGCGGAGGCGCCGCCGGAGCCTGGGCCTGTCGCCGGGCCGGACGCGGGCGTTCAGCCGCAGCCGGTTCCCGGGCCGCCCGGCACCGACGCGGGTCCCGGTGCTCCTGCCGGGCCACCGGGTGCGGGGACGCAGCCGGAGCCTGAGCTGGAGGGCGTGCCGTGGGCGGGGCCGGACGCGGGCGTTCAGCCGCAGCCGGTTCCCGGGCCGCCCGGCACCGGCGCGGGTCCCGGTGTCCCTGCCGGGCCACCGGGCGCGGGGACGCAGCCGGAGCACGAACTCCCCGCCTTCGACGCCGGATTCGGTGTGCCCGCCGGGGCGCCGGAGGAGTGACGGCGGCGCTTCCGCCCCTACGCGTGCCCCGGGTACGGACCGGAGTCCTGTGGGTCTTGGCGCGCTGAGGGTTCCGGGGACGGCGTGCTGTCGGTGGGGTGCGAGGCGGGGGTTCAGCCGGGGCCGGTTTCCGGGCCTCTGCCGTCGTCGCCGGACCGTGCCGCCGGGACTCCGGCGGCTCCGGACATGTCCGGGACGCCCCTCCCACGGGGCCTGTGGAGCCGGACTGGCGGGTGGTCATGGCCTCCGCCATGGAATGTCAGGCGGCCGCCGGGCCCTGGGAGAAGAAAGCGACGATGTCCTCAAGACCCTGGTCGCCGAACATGCTCTCCAGGCTGGCGGCGGACCCGGCGGCCGAGGCCCTCGGCGCGGCGGAACGTCCCCGCCTCGTACGCCGCCGGCCCCGCCTCGGTGTCGCCGGGGTTCGCGCCGCGGCGGCGCGGGGCACCGGCACCGGGAGGGCCCGGCCCGCCCGGCGCCTCGTAGGATCGGGCGCCCGACGACCGTCCACCCAGGGGGGACCATGGACACCGCCGACATCACCGAGGTCTGGGACCGCGTCACGGGTACGCAGCCCGCGCCCGGCATGTGGCTCATAGCCCTGACGGCGGCCGTCGCCTTCGCGGCCGTCGCGCCGCGCGGCGTCTGGCGCTGGACCCGCAACACGATCACCATCGCCCACGAGGGCGGCCACGGCCTCGCCGCCCTGCTCACCGGCCGCAAGCTCGACGGCATCAGGCTCCACTCGGACACCTCGGGCCTCACCGTCTCGCGCGGACGCCCCACCGGCCCCGGCATGATCGTCACCGCCGCCGCCGGGTACACCGCCCCCTCCCTCCTCGGCCTCGGCGGCGCCGTCCTCCTGTCCGCCGGGCGCACGACCGCGCTCCTGTGGGGCGCGACGGCGCTCCTGCTGGCGCTCCTGGTGATGGTGCGCAACGCTTACGGAGCGCTCACGGTCGTCGTCACCGCCGCCGTCTTCCTCTCCGTCTCCTGGCTGACCGAGCCGGACGTCCAGGCCGCGTTCGCCTACGTCGTCGTGTGGCTGCTGCTCATGGGCGGGGTGCGGCCCGTGTTCGAACTCCAGGTCAAGCGGCGCAGGGGTGCCGCGCGGGACTCGGACGCGGACCAGCTGTCGCGGCTCACGCACGTACCCGCGTTCGCGTGGTTGCTGTTCTTCCACGCCGTCGCGCTGGTGTCACTCTTCGGAGGCGGGACGCGGCTGCTGATGCTCTGAGCCGGGCGGGACAAGGGGATCGCGGCGCGTCGCGCACTAGAGTGAGGGGCATGACCGACCAGCACAGCGAAACCCTCGCGCTCTGGCCCGCGCCGTCCGCCGCGGGCACGATCGATGCGACCGTCACCGTGCCGGGATCGAAGTCGGTCACCAACCGCGCGCTCGTCCTCGCCGCCCTGGCCGCCGACTCCTCCTGGCTGCGCCGCCCGCTGCGCTCCCGCGACACCCTGCTGATGGCCGACGCGCTGCGCTCCCTCGGTATCGGCATCGAGGAGACCCTGTCCTCCAGCTCCGCCGTCTCCGGCCTGCCCAGCGGGCGCGGCGAGTCATGGCGGGTCATCCCGGCCGCGCCGCAGGCGCCCGCCGCCGTGGACGTCGGCAACGCGGGTACGGTCATGCGCTTCCTGCCGCCGCTGGCCGCCCTCGCCGAGGGCCCGGTCCGCTTCGACGGCGACCCGCGCTCGCACGTACGGCCACTCCACTCCCTCATCGACGCGCTGCGCGCCCTCGGCGCCAGGATCGACGACGAGGGGCGCGGCGGCCTGCCGATGACGGTCCACGGCGCCGGTTCGCTCGACGGCGGGTACGTGGAGGTGGACGCGTCGTCGTCGTCGCAGTTCATCAGCGCGCTGCTGCTGTCCGCGCCCCGCTTCAACCAGGGCGTCGAACTGCGCCACACCGGCCGCACCCTCCCGTCGCTGCCCCACATCCGCATGACGGTGGACATGCTGCGCGCCGCCGGCGTCCAGGTGGACTCGCCCGATTCGGGCGGCGAGCCGGACGTCTGGCGCGTCACCCCGGGCGCCCTCCTCGGCCGCGACCTGGTGGTCGAGCCCGACCTGTCGAACGCGCAGCCGTTCCTCGCCGCCGCGCTGATCACCGGCGGCCGCGTCACCATCCCCGACTGGCCCGTGCGGACCACGCAGCCGGGCGACGCGCTGCGCGACCTCCTCACCGCCATGGGCGGCTCCTGCACGCTCGACGAGCGCGGGCTGACGCTCACCGGCACCGGGCGCGTCCTCGGCATCGACGCCGACCTGAGCGAGGTCGGCGAGCTGACGCCGGGCATCGCGGCCGTCGCGGCGCTGGCCGAGGGCGAGTCGGTGCTGCGCGGCGTCTCCCACCTGCGGCTGCACGAGACGGACCGCCTCGCCGCGCTCACCAAGGAGATCAACTCCCTGGGCGGCGACGTCACCGAGACCGAGGACGGCCTGCGCATCCGCCCGCGTCCGCTGCACGGCGGCGTGTTCCACACGTACGAGGACCACCGTCTCGCCACCGCCGCCGCCGTCATCGGGCTGGCGGTGGAGGGCATCGAGGTGGAGGACATCGCGACCACGGGCAAGACCATGCCGGACTTCCCCGACATGTGGCGGGCCATGCTCGCCGGGGACGCGGCGTAGGGACCGGGCCGCCGCGATGCGCCGGTACGGCAAGAACCCCGACGAGGACGACATCCCCGTCCGCCCCGGGCGCCGGGGCAGCAGGCCCCGCACGCAGCGCCGCCCCGCGCACGAGGACGCGCGGGAGGGCCTCGTCCTCACCGTGGACCGCGGCCGGGTGACATGCCTGGTGGAGGACCGGACGGTCACCGCGATGAAGGCCCGCGAGCTGGGCCGCAAGAGCGTGGTCGTCGGCGACCGTGTGGCCGTCGTCGGCGACCTGTCGGGCCGCAAGGACACCCTGGCCCGGGTCGTCCGCGTCGAGGAGCGCACGTCCACGCTGCGGCGCACGGCGGACGACGACGACCCGTTCGAGCGCGTGGTGGTGGCCAACGCGGACCAGCTCGCCATCGTCACGGCGCTCGCCGACCCCGAGCCGAGGCCGCGCCTGATCGACCGCTGCCTCGTCGCGGCGTACGACGCCGGGCTCGCACCGCTGCTGATCCTCACCAAGGCCGACCTGGCGTCGCCGGCGCCGCTGCTGGACGCGTACGCGCCGCTGGGTATCCGTCATGTGGTGACCAGCGCCGAGGAGTTCGACGAGGGCGGGGACGCGACGGCGGCCGTCGCCGAGGTGCGGGGGCTGCTGACCGGCCGCACCACGGCGTTCGTCGGGCACAGCGGTGTCGGGAAGACGACGCTGGTGAACGCGCTGGTGCCCGAGCGGCAGCGCGCCACGGGCGTGGTGAACGCGGTGACGGGCCGGGGCCGCCACACGACGGTCTCCGCGCTCGCGCTGCCGCTGCCTGACATGCCGGGCTGGGTGATCGACACGCCGGGCGTGCGGTCGTTCGGCCTGCACCACATCGACCCCTCCCGGGTGATCCACGCGTTCCCCGACCTGGAGCCGGGGACCGCCGAGTGCCCGCGGGCGTGCAGCCACGACGAGCCGGACTGCGCGCTGGACGCGTGGGTGGCGGCGGGGCACGCGGACCCGGCGCGGCTCTTCTCGCTGCGGCGGCTGCTGGCCACGCGCGAGCGGCACGACGGTGACTGACGACTGACCGGATCATCATTCGTATGCCCGGCGGGTGGTGTCCGACCGGTCACGCCTGACCGGAATACTGGGGGCATGCCCGATTACCACGATGATCTGCGCCTTGCCCATGTCCTGGCCGACGCCGCGGACGCCACCACCATGGACCGGTTCAAGGCGCTCGACCTCAAGGTCGAGACCAAGCCGGACATGACGCCGGTCACCGAGGCCGACCGGGCCGCCGAGGAACTGCTCCGCTCCTCCCTCCAGCGGGCCAGGCCCAGGGACGCGGTGCTGGGCGAGGAGTACGGCAGCGCGGGCGGCGGGCCGCGCCGCTGGGTGATCGACCCCATCGACGGGACCAAGAACTACGTGCGGGGCGTCCCCGTCTGGGCGACGCTGATCTCGCTCGTGGAGCGCGGCGAGGGCGGCGACCGGCCCGTCGTCGGCGTCGTCTCCGCGCCCGCGCTCGGCCGCCGCTGGTGGGCCCAGCTCGGCGGGGGCGCGTACACCGGGCGCAGCCTGTCGTCCGCGACCCGCCTCCACGTCTCGCGGGTGGCGCGCCTCCAGGACGCCTCGTTCTCCTACTCGTCGCTGTCCGGCTGGCAGGAGCGCAACCGCCTCGGCGCGTTCCTCGACCTGACGCGCGCCTGCTGGCGTACGCGGGCGTACGGCGACTTCTGGTCGTACATGATGGTCGCCGAGGGCTCGGTGGACATCTGCGCCGAGCCCGAGCTGTCCCTGTGGGACATGGCGGCGCCCGCGATCGTCGTGCAGGAGGCGGGCGGGCGCTTCACCGGGCTCGACGGCGTGGACGGCCCGTTCGGCGCGGACGCCGCGGCCTCCAACGGGCTGCTGCACGACGAGCTGCTGCGCGGCCTCGGCGGCTGACCCCTCGTACGACATGCGCCGGGGCGGCCGGTGGGATGCACCGGCCGCCCCGGGGGTTACGGCAAACGGTCCGCCGGAGCGGAGCTCGCTCAGGCGCGGAGGGCCTGGACCGCGGCCTGGAGCCGCTTGCCGTAGTCCTCGTCCGCCTTGCGGAAGTTCTCGATGGCCCGCTCGGCGATGTCCTCACGGGAGACACCGGCGATGCTGCCCGCCAGGTTCTCGATCAGACGGTCCTTCTCCTCGTCCGTCATCAGGCGGTAGAGGTTCCCGGCCTGGACGAAGTCGTCGTCCTCGGCGTGCAGCGGCGTCACGTGGTCGCCGGTGAGGCCCTGGACGGGGACGGGCTCCCACAGCGGGCGGTCGGTCTGCGCCGGGCCGCCGAAGCTGTTGGGCTCGTAGTTCTTCGCGCCGCCGTGCCGGCCGTCGTACGCCGCGCCGTCACGGCCGTGGCTGTTGGCCTCGGTGGCGTGCGGGCGGTTGACGGGCAGCTGGTCGGCGTTGATGCCGACGCGGTAGCGGTGCGCGTCGCCGTACGCGAACAGGCGGCCCTGGAGCATCTTGTCCGGCGAGGGGCCGATGCCCGGCACGAAGTGGTGCGGGGAGAAGATCGACTGCTCGACCTCGGCGAAGACGTTCTGCGGGTTGCGGTTCAGCTCCAGCTTGCCGATCTCGACCAGCGGGTAGTCCGCGTGCGGCCACACCTTGGTGAGGTCGAACGGGTTGAAGCGGTACGCCGCGGCCTCGGCGGCCGGCATGATCTGCACCGACACGGTCCAGGTCGGGTACTCGCCGCGCTCGATGGCCTCGCGCAGGTCGCGCTGGTGGCTGTCCGGGTCGGCGCCGGCCAGGGCGGCGGCGTCGGCGGCGGTCAGGTTCCTGATGCCCTGGTCCGTCTTGAAGTGGTACTTGACCCAGAACGCCTCGCCCGCCTCGTTCGACCACTGGAACGTGTGCGAGCCGAAGCCGTCCATGTGGCGGTAGGAGGCCGGGATGCCGCGGTCGCCGAACAGCCAGGTCACCTGGTGGGTGGACTCGGGCGACAGACCCCAGAAGTCCCAGACGTTGTCCGCCTCCTGCGAGCCGGTGTACGGGTCGCGCTTCTGGGTGTGGATGAAGTCGGGGAACTTGATGGCGTCCCGGATGAAGAAGACCGGGGTGTTGTTCCCGACGAGGTCGTAGTTGCCTTCCTCGGTGTAGAACTTCAGCGAGAAGCCGCGCGGGTCGCGCACCGCGTCCGCCGCGCCGAGGTTGCCCGCGACGGTGGAGAAGCGCAGGAAGACCTCGGTCTGCTTGCCGATCTCGGACAGGAACTTCGCCCGGGTGTACGGGGTCGCGTCGGCGGTGACGGTGAAGGTGCCGTACGCGCCGGCGCCGCGGGCGTGCACCACGCGCTCCGGAATCCGCTCACGGTTGAAGTGGGCCAGCTTCTCGATGAGCAGCTGGTCCTGGATCAGGACGGGACCGCCGGGGCCCGCGCTCTGGCTCTGCTGGTTGTCCGCGACGGGGGCGCCCGTCTCGGTGGTGAGCGGTCCCGCTGCGATCTGGTCGGTCATTTACCTGTCACGCCCTTCAGCTCTCAGGTCTCGTGCGGCGCGGGCCCTTGGCCTTCGCGTTCATCCGATCCTATATTGGACATAGTCTAAGTCAAGACGACTCCTGAAAGCGTACCGAGTCGTTGGCCGGACCGGGACCCACAGTTAGGGTGGACGACATGAGTGACCTGCTGGAGCGCCTGCGCGGCCGCGGCTGGCGGCTGACCGCCCAGCGGCGGGTCATCGCCGAAGTGCTGGACGGCGAACACGTGCACTACACGGCGGACGAGGTGCACGCGCGCGCCGTCGAACGCCTGCCGGAGATCTCGCGCGCCTCCGTCTACAACACGCTGGGCGAACTGGTCGCGCTGGGCGAGGTGATGGAGGTCACCACCGAGGGCGGCCGCGCCAAGCGGTACGACCCGAACGCCCACCGCCCGCACCAGCACCTCGTCTGCTCGGGCTGCGGCACGATGCGGGACGTCCACCTCGTCTCCGACCCGATGGGCGCCCTGCCCGAGGCGGAACGGTTCGGCTTCACCGTCTCCGACGTCACGGTGACCTACTACGGGCGCTGTCCCGAGTGCGGAGCCCGCGCCTGACCGCCGATTTGCACGCCGGACGCGGCCAGGGCTAAGGTGGAGACACAACGACGCGGGGTGGAGCAGCTCGGTAGCTCGCTGGGCTCATAACCCAGAGGTCGCAGGTTCAAATCCTGTCCCCGCTACGGAAAGACGAAGGCCCCGGTCCCCTGGACCGGGGCCTTCGCGCTGCTCCGGCGCCGACCGGGCAGAATCGGCGCATGGACCCTACTCTCCAGTACCTGATCGACCTGCTGGACCTCGAACGCATCGAGCAGGACATCTTCCGGGGCGCGAGCCACGCGTCCGTGATCCCCCGGGTCTTCGGCGGCCAGGTCGCCGCGCAGGCGCTCGTGGCGGCCTGCCGGACCGTTCCCGGGGAGCGGCTGCCGCACTCGCTGCACTCGTACTTCCTGCGTCCCGGGGACCCCGGCGCGCCGATCGTCTACACCGTGGACCGGATCAGGGACGGCCGGTCGTTCACGACGCGGCGGGTGGCGGCCGTGCAGCACGGGCAGGCGATCTTCCACCTGTCGGCCTCGTTCCAGGAGCCGGAGGAGGGGCTCGACCACCAGGTGGCCATGCCGGACGCGCCCGACCCGGAGACGCTGCCGCCCGCCGAGGAGCTGCTGCCGCGCTACGCGGACCGCTTCTGGGACCCGGGCGTGGTGGATCTGCTGCTGGAGGCGCGGCGGGCCATCGACCTGCGGTACGTGGCGGACCCGCCGTTCGCCACGCCGGGCCAGGCGCGGGAGCCGCGTTCCCAGGTGTGGTTCCGGATCGACGGGAAGCTCGCCGGGGAGCACGACACGCCGGTGACGCACGTGGTGCTGGGGACGTATGTCTCGGACATGAACCTGCTGGACTCCGTGCTGCTCGCGCACGGGCGGGGCGGCTGGATGACGGGCGACATCGTGGGCGCCAGCCTGGACCACGCGATGTGGTTCCACCGGCCGTTCCGCGCGGACGAGTGGCTGCTGTACGACACGGACTCGCCGACGTCGCAGGGCGGGCGCGGGCTGGCGCAGGGGCGGATCTTCACGCGGGACGGGCGGCTGGCGGTGTCGGTGGTGCAGGAGGGGCTGATGCGGGTGCCGAGGACCCTGGGGTAGCGGGGCCGAGGGGCCCCCGGCGTACCCAGGTGGTCCACAGCGGGCGGTAGCCGTGGCGGTGCCAGAACGGCCCCGAGACGGGGCTCAGCGCCGCGTAGTGCAGCAGCGTCACGGAGCAGCCCGCCTCGTCCAGCGCCGCGTGGGCGGTGCGGACCAGTGCCGAGCCGATGCCGTCGCCGCGGTGGGGGGCCGCGACGAGGAGCGAGCTGATGTAGCCGGTGCGCCCGGCGCGCGCCCCCCGCGGGTCCTCGGCGGCGAGCAGCCCGACCACGCGCCGTTGCCGTTCCGCCACCCAGACGAGTGAGCGGGCGAGGCGCAGCCGGATGTGGGCGGCCGTCGAGGGCCGGATGACGCAGGAGCCGAACTGGGCGTCCCAGCGCATGCCGTCCAGCCACAGCGCGGCGGCCTCCGCCGCCCACGCGGGGTCGAAAGGGCGGATCAGCGTGCGCGGCCCGGTGCGGGGCGCGGGCAGGGGGCGGCGTGCCGGGCGTACGGCGGCGATGCGCTTGGGCACCATGCCGTGGGCGAGCAGCAGCGGGGTGAGGGCGGCGTCGCGGCTGGGCCAGGTGAAGACGGCCTCGCTGTCGTGGCCGAGCGGCGGCAGCGCGTGGTGCCAGGCGGCGAGGAGTGCGCCGAGGGCGGCCGTACGGGCGGGCTCGGGGAGGCGCGGGTCGGGGCAGGCGTGCAGCTGGTACTGCTCGGCGGCGTGCCAGCTCGCGTCGAACGACTCGGGTGCGGGGCGGTGGCGGCGCAGCAGCCCTTCGGCACCGGGGACGCGCAGGGGGATGTCGCCGGGGGCGGGCGCGGGCAGCGGCCGGTGGCGGGGGAGGAGCGGGTCCAGGGCGCCGGCCCGCCGGTGCCTCACCCCAGCCCGGCCGCGTCGAGGAGGTAGGCGGTCATGGGCTCGTAGAAGCGGGGGTTCTCGACGTGGTCGTCGAGGGGCACGCAGACGGACAGGGTGCCCTCCGCCTCGCCGAGGAACAGCGCGGGGTCGTTGCAGTCGGCGTAGCCGATGGTGTCGATGCCGTACTGCGCGGCGCAGCCCGCCCAGCCGTGGTCGGCGACGACCAGCTCCGGCGGGGCCTCGCCCGCCCGTTCCAGCGCGTCGAGGATCTCGGCCATGGGGCGCGGGGAGTGGGTGTGCCACAGGGACGCGCCGCGCTCGTACATCGCGACGCCCGCGAGCTGGGCGACGACGCCCTCGTCCGCCGTCAGGCCGAGGGGGACGGCGACCATGTCGCAGCCCGCGGCGGCGAGGGCGGCGGCCGTGCGGGCGTGGACGTCGAGGAGGCCGCCGGGGTGGCCGGTGGCGACGAGGACGCGGCGGCGTCCGGCGGCGGCCTTGCGCAGGAGCGTGGCGGCGCGGTCGAGGCCGTCCGCGGTGAGGTCGGCGTCGATGGTGTCCTGGCCGTGGCGGTGGCCGGGGTCCTCGTCCACGCCGCAGCGCTCGGCCATGACGGCGAGGACGTCCTGCTCGTCGGTCCAGCGGTCGCCGAGTTCGAGGCCGAGCCAGTAGTAGGGGTTGCCGTTCGCCAGTTCGCGGTAGTGCGCGAGGTTGTTCTCGCGCGGGGTCGCGACGTCCCCGGCGATCCGGGTGCGGATCAGGTGCTCGATCAGTTCCGGGCGGGTGGGGACGGGCGCGGTCGGCATACGGTCAGTATCGCCCGGAGGGGGTCATTCCCGTACGGGTGTCTCCGAGCTGTGATCTGGGCTGTGATCTGTGCGGTGATCTGCGTGCTCGCGCAGGGCCGCGCGGTGCGAGGCGATGACGCCGAACGCGGTGAGCGCCGTCGTCACCAGGCCCGTCACCAGGCCGGGGGCGCGGGTGAACGTTCCGGCGAGGACGAGCAGCGCGGCGGCGGGGAAGCGCACCGAATCGAGGGTCCGCGCGTGGTGCGGGCGGAACTGGAGGGCCCACAGCGTCAGCAGGTAGACGGCGACGGGGACGGTGAGGGTGGCCGCCGCAGCGGTGGGGCCGAGGTGGCCGTGGTGGGTGACGTGGTCGACGTTCACGGCGAGGCCCGCGCCCACGGCCGTCGCCGATGCGAAGACCAGGTAGTGCCCGTAGCCCCAGACGAAACCGGCGCGGGGGGAGGTCAGGATGCGCTCGGCGGAGCGGGCGAAGTACAGCCACCACATGCAGAAGACGGTGAGCAGTCCGCCGCCCGCCAGCACGTACAGCCGCACGTTCGCCTGGTCCGCGTCCAGTGAGCTCTGCACAGCGCGGGACGCGGCGGCCACCGACTCACCGAGGACGATCATGGTGAACAAGCCGTAGCGCTCGGCGATGTGTCCGGGGTGCCACGGAGTGCGGTGGGCGCGTTCACCGATCAGCGGTACGGACACGTCCAGCAGTGCCAGGACGGGGAAGAGCGGCATCTGCGCGCCGGGTGGGAGGAGCAGCCACAGCAGCCACAGTGTCTGGACGACGGCGAGTCCGGTGGCGAAACGGTAGGACGAGCCGCGTCCCTGCGGGTCGCCGAGCGCGGCGCGCAGCCACAGGGAGATCAGCGCGACGCGGCCGACCGTGTAGCCGGCCGTCACGAGCGCGTAGTCGCCGTCGTCGAACGCGCCGCGCACGCCCGAGGCCAGGATCAGCGCGCCGGTGATCGTCACCAGGGCGGCGATGCGGTAGGCGACGTCGTCCGTGTCGTAGGCGGACGCGAACCAGGTGAAGCCCATCCAGGCCCACCAGAGCGCGAAGAAGGCGGCGAGGTAGCCGGGGACGGCGTGGCCGATGCGGTCCTCGGTGAGGAAGTGGTGCAGGACCGACGAGATCTGGGCGACGGCGACGACGAAGCAGAGGTCGAAGAAGAGTTCCAGGGGGGTGGCGGTGCGGTGTTCCTCGTCGCGGTCGCGGGCGGTCATCCGCCGGTGCCAGAGGTGGTGGTGCGTGCCCATCGTTCCGCCCGTTCCGCTGCCCGTCGTGCCGGTGTCCGTCGTGCCGGTGGGGAATGCCCCGGTTTGCCCCGGTGTCGTCGTACGGGCATTGTGCACGGGCGGACGGCCGGCCGGTGGGTACCGGCCGGCCGTGCGTCACGCGGTCCCTGGGCGGTTCAGCCGTGGCGCCGGGACACGCGGCGCAGGGCGCGTTCCGCCGTGTCGCGGACCCGTGCGCCCCGGCGGCGGGCGATCCCGGCCGGGTGGACCTTGCGGACCAGCGCGTCCAGGTCGGCGCCGAGGCGGGCGCGGGTGCGCGCGATGTCGTTCTTCAGCTGATCGGATGTCACCGAGTGGGATGACGGGCCCATTCCGCGTCCTCCTTCAGGCTTGCGACGGTCTTCGGCGCGGCGCCGAGGCCCCGCAGGCGCGACCGTCCGGCAACGGCGAGCACGAGCCCGATGACGGCCCAGGCGCCCGCCACGATCAGCGCCGCCCACACCTCGTCGAGCACGTGGGCCAGCGCGAACACACCGGCCAGCGATCCGAAGAGGACGGCCAGCAGACCGGCGAATCCCGCGACGCCGAACATCCCGGCGGAGCCGCCCGCCCGGACGGCCTCCTCGCGGATCTCCGTCTTCGCCAGCGCGGTCTCCTGGCGGAACAGCGTCTCCACGTCGGACGTCACATCGGACACCAGCTCGCCGACGGACGGGTCGCGCGTGGGCGTTGACCGCGACATTCCACACCTCCAGGGGTTCGGGTGTCGGTCCGGCAGTGCCCCGTGTCACACCGGCCGGGTCCCGCGACGGGTAACCAGCGGTTCCCCGTCCGAAACGGCGCGCGCCCGAGGCCGTGCGCCCCCTGTGCGGCGGCATCCCCGCGCGGCGGCCGGGCGTCGGCGGGTGAGCCGTTACGGTAAGCGACCATGAGAGTCCGAATTGTTGGCCAAGGTGCCGTTTCGCGAAGTTTGCTGGAGGCGCGGCGGCTGGCCGGAGCGGGCCTCGGGGCACTGGGCCTGACGGCCGCCGCGCTGGTCGCGCCGTCCGTGGCCCAGGCGCAGCCGGTGGGCCCGCCGCTGGTGGACGAGACGTTCACCGGCGCGACGGCGGACGCCGACTTCCTGGCGTACGGTTCCGCCTGCCTGACCGGCGCCCCCGCCGACGGCGCGCTCCCGCCGGGCGGACACCCCCTCGGCGGCTGCCCGGCCGCCTCGGAGGGGCCCGTGCCCCCGCCGGACGGCGCCCCGTACGGCTACCTGCGGCTGACGGACGCCTCGCGCGACCAGGCGGGCGCCGTGCTCCACGAGCAGGCGATCCCGGCGACGCGGGGCCTGGTGACGACGTTCGAGCAGTGGCAGTACGGCGGGGCGACCGAGGTTCCCGCGGACGGCATCTCGTTCTTCCTGATCGACGGCTCGGCGTCGCTGACGGCGCCGGGCGCGTTCGGCGGCAGCCTCGGCTACGCGCAGAAGCTGCCGGACGACGACCCGGCCAACCCGTTCCTGCCGGGCGTCGACCACGGCTACCTGGGGGTCGGGCTCGATGTCCTCGGCAACTACTTCGGCGACTGGGAGCAGCGCGGCAACGGCTGTGCCGAGCGCTCCCCGGCCGGGACGGTCTTCCGCGTCCCCGCCCCCGGGCCCGACATGGTCACGCTGCGCGGTCCGGGCAACGGCACCGAGGGGTACTGCTTCCTCACCGCGACGACCGGCAACTTCACGACTGAGGGCCCCTGGCCCTCCACCCTGCCCGGCGAACTCCACGGCCCGACGACGACGCTGCCGCCCGACGCGACGCCGGAGGAGGCCGAGGCGCTGCTCGAACCGTCGCGCCGCACCGTCACCGTCGAGATCAGCCCGGCGCCCGACCCGGTGGTCACCGTCTCCATCGACTTCCACGACGGGAACGGGACGCGGGAGGTCCTGTCCACGCCCGCGCCGCAGCCGGTGCCCGAGACCTACAAGTTCGGCTTCGCCGCCTCGACGGGCGCGTTCACCGACGTGCACCTGATCAGGAACGTCGTCGTCCACCCGGCCGCCGAGCTGCCGGACATCAGCCTCGTCAAGCAGATCCCGGCCGACGCCGGTCTGCCGCAACCGGTCGAGGTCGGGACGCGCGTGCCGTACGAGTACGTCGTCACGAACGCGGGGGGCACGGTGCTCACCGGCGTGACGGTCACCGACGACCACGTCACGGACGTGGCGTGCCCCGAGACGACGCTGGCGCCCGGACAGAGCGTGACCTGCACCGGGAGCTACGTCGTGACGGCTGCGGACGGCACGGCCGGGTCGGTCACCAACACGGCCGTCGCGGACGGGACATCGGGCGGCGCGACGATCACCTCACCGCCGGACTCGGTGACCGTCGGGGTCGCGCCCGCGCCCAGCGCGTCGATCGCCCTCGACAAGTCGGCGCCGCCCGGCCCCTACGCCGTCGGTGACACCGTCATGTACGACTACCTCGTCACCAACACCGGCGGGACGGCGATCGAAGGACTGGTGGTCGAGGACGACCTGCTCGCTTCGGTGGACTGCCCGGTCACCGCGCTCGCGCCGGGCGAGAGCACGACGTGCACGGGCGCGTACGTGGTCACGGAGGCCGACGCCGGGGCCGGGTTCGTCACCAACATCGCGACGGCGAGCGGCGATTCCGGGGGCGTCCCGGTGGTCTCGCCGCCGGACGAGGTGACGGTGCCGGTCGAGCCGGAGGACGGCGGACTGAGCCTGGTGAAGACGGCGAAGCACGAGGGCCCGTACAAGTTCGGCGACAAGGTGCACTACAGGTACACGGTCACCAACGAGACGGGCCGCACGCTGGACGGCCTGACCGTGGACGACGACCTCGTCGCCGACGTGGCCTGCCCCGACACCACACTGGAGCCGGGCGAGTCGGTCACCTGCACGGGCACGTACCGGATCGAGAAGGCGCCGGGCGTCTGCGGCTGGCTGACGAACACGGCCGTCGCGACGGCGGGCGGCGTCCGTTCCCACGAGGCGAAGGCGACCGTCCTGCTGAAGAAACCCTGCGACAAGCACCCCAAGCCGCACGCGGCCTGATCCCCTGACGGTCCCGGCCACGGATGACACCGTGGCCGGGACCGCGCGTCTTCCCGGTGGGTGCCGCGGCGCAGGACGCGGGACGGCCTCTTGCCGGTCCCGGCGCGGAGAGGCCAGGCTCGGGGATGCGGGAGCTGATCTACCTGTCCGAGCGCAAGCTCGCCCAGTTCCATGAGGAAGGCAGCCGTCGTCGTCGCCGCCTGTGAAGGCGGCGCGTGGACGAACTCGGGGCCACCGCGCCCCTCGGCCTTGGCGAGGTGCAGGTCACGCTGGGCGACGCCCCGCGGGAGGGGCCGGGCCTGGACCGGGTGCTCAGGCACCTGGACGGCATGACCCCGAGGCCCGGCGCGTACACCGAGGTCCCGCCGGACGCCGGCCGGTGGGTGACGTTCACGACGCGCGTGAACTACGAGGTGGTCCGCCCGACCGAGGACGGATGGGACGAAGACGGCCGACCCGTCGAACGCGCGGTCGGACCACCGGCCGTCATGTTCTGGGAACCCCATGTGCCGTGGACGCCTTGGGACCGCGCCACGCCCCGCCTGGTGTTCCACGGGTCCCCCGGCCATCTGCTGGGCCTCGGCGCCCAGGCTCCGGAGCCCACAGGCCTGTCCGTGTCCCGCAGCATGCCTCCCGGCTTCATGGACCTGCTGTACGGCAGCAGCCCCCGCAACGGGGAGCACCCCGGCGGGGCACTCGGGAACCTGCTGCACCAGCTCGACAAGCGCGAGGGTCACGTTCGGCCTTGAGGTCCCGTTCTCCGTGGGCGGGCACTCGGCGCGGGTGCGGGCCGTGGTGGCGAGCCCGCTGTACGTCGAGCGCGCGGCTGCCTGACGTGCGGCGTGGGGCATGGGGGCGGCGGGGAACGCCGACGACGCACGGGTGCTTTACCGTTGCTCCTCGTGAGCGATCAGCGCGCAAGCGGACAGCCCGGCCGAGCCGGCCGTCCCCGTCCTCCGGCCGAACCGGGCGGCGAGGGCAACGGGTGGGCGAGCGCGGTGACTTCATGTTCCACGGCGGTCCCGGCCCCGGGTGACATCGGTGCCGGGACCGCGTATCTCCTCGACCGGATCGCCGCCTACCTCGGCCATGCGGTGCCCGCCGAGTGGGCCGACGCGTTCCGGGCCGTGCCACGGCACCGGTTCCTGCCCGGCCGGGTGTGGCTGCCCGACCAGGCCGCCGGTTACGTGCCGTGCGACCGCGCGCGCGATCCTGAACGCTGGTGGGCCGCCGCGTACGGCGACGCCAGCGTGGTCACCCTGGTCGCCGAGGAGGACGACGGCTACCGGCGCCCCCTGTCCTCCGCCTCGGCCCCCGGCGCCGTGCTGCGTATGCTCGAACTGGTCGATCCCGTCCCGGGGTTCCGCGTGCTGGAGATCGGCGCGGGGACCGGGTTCCACGCCGGGCTGCTGGCGCACCGGCTCGGCGAGGACGCGGTGACGAGTGTCGATCTCGACGCCGCACTCGTGGAACGGGCGCGCCGCAACCTGGCGGGCGTCGGCCTGCGCCCCCGGGTCGAGTGCGCGGACGGCGCCGGGGGATGGCCGCAGGAGGCGCCGTACGACGCGGTCGTGGCGACGTGTTCGGTACGGGCCGTCCCGCCCGCCTGGGTGGCGCAGACGCGGCCCGGGGGGCGGATCGTCACCCCGTGGGACTCGGCCTGGGGGGCTTACGGGACGCTCGCGTTGACGGTTCGGCCCGGCGGCGTTGCGGAGGGCCGTTTCCATCCCTTCGGGGCCTACATGCCGCTGCGCGATCCGGCCGCGTCCGGCGGTGGCCTGGCGGGCGACACGTCCGGCACGGTTGGGGCCGATGACGGGGTGACGGCCCTGTCGCCGTGGGCGGTGGCGGGGGAGGACCTGGACGCGCAGTTCGCCGTGGGGCTGCTCGTGCCGGGGGTGTGGCACGCGTGGGACGCCGAGCCCGGGGAGCCGGGCGTGGCGGTGCGGCTCGTGCTGGCCGACGAGGCCGGGGAGTCGTGGGCGTGCATCGACTACGACGGCGAGCGCCACGACCGTTACCGCGTCCGCCAGTCCGGCCCACGCCGCCTCGCGGACGAGGTGACGGCGGCGCATGTGTGGTGGACGGCCCTCGGCCGCCCGCCGGTGTCCCGCTTCGGCGCGACGGCCACCCCCACCGGCCACACACTGTGGCTGGACCACCCGGAGCAGCCGCTCCCGGCGCCGAAGTGACCAAGGAAAGAAACCATATGTCCGCGTTCGAAGAACGGTGGGGCGGGCTGGACTCCGCCATGGCGGAGGCGGGTTGCTGGCCCGAGCGGTCCCCATGGATCAGGGGTGCCATGGCGAGCCTGCCGCGCCACCACTTCGCCGCCGACTGCCTCTGGCGCTGGGGCGGGCGCGCGTACCTGCCGGTGGACCGGGGCGCCGACCCTGACGGGTGGGTGGCCCAGGTCTACGCGGGACCCCATGAGTCGGCGATCACCCAACTCACCAACGGCTGCCCGTCGTCCAGCCTGTCCGCCCCGTCGATCGTGGCGGACATGCTCGACTCGCTGCGCGTGGAACCCGGACACCGGGTGCTCGAACTCGGTGCGGGTACGGGGTGGAACGCGGCGCTGCTCGCCCAACGGGCCGGTTCCGGGCAGGTGGTCTCGGTGGAGGTGGACGGCGGCCTCGCCGCCGCCGCGCGGGAACGGCTGGAGCGCGCGGGGGTCAAGGCCGCGATCGAGGTCGGTGACGGCGCGGCCGGCTGGCCTGCCGGGGCGCCGTTCGATCGGATGATCGCGACGTACGCGGTGGAGGAAGTCCCGTGGGCGTGGGTGGAGCAGACGGTTCCCGGCGGCCGGATCGTCGTGCCCTGGGGGCAGTTGGGGAACGTGGCGCTGACCGTCGCCGCCGATGGCCGCTCGGCGTCCGGGCGGGTCCAAGGGCTGGCCACGTTCATGCCCGACCGGGCCACCACCGGCACTCTGGCCTGGCAGCAGGTCCGTGGCGAGGGGCCCGCGGAACGGGAACGTCTCCTGGCGCGTGACCTCGCGCCTCTGCACGACAACTGGCACCTACGGTTCGCCCTGCGGGTGGCGCTGCCCACTGTGCGGGTGATCACCAAGAACGAGGGTGGCGCGGTGACGGCCTGGGTGCACGACGGCGCCTCGTCCTGGGCGACACTCGACGGCTCGGCGAGCATGACGTGGGGCGGCGGCCCGCGTGATCTCGTGGCGGAGTTGGACCACGCCTGGACCCACTGGACCGAGGCGGGAACACCGGACTACCGCGACTTCGGCCTGACCGTGGAACGCGACACGGGCCAGACCGTCTGGTGCAGGAACCCATCGGCGGGCCCGTACTGACCCACCACACAGCCGGGCCCCCAACAGCCTTGGTTGTTGGGGACCTGTTGGCCTACTTGAGGTGCTGGATGAAGCTGGTCCAGGCGGGGGTGGGGAAGGTGAGGACGTGGCCGGTGCGGTCCTTGGTGTCCCGCACGGGGTGCACGCCGGGGACGTTGCGTGCTACCTCGACGCAGCTTCCGCCTGTTTCGTTGCTGTAGGTGGAGGTGTGCCACTTGGCGGTGCTCAAGTTGAGGTTGGTGCTCATGTGCAGTGCCTCCGATAGGTGTTGGCCTACTTGAGGTGCTGGATGAAGCTGGTCCAGGCGGGGGTGGTGAAGGCCAGGACGTGCCCCGCGCGGTCCTTGGTGTCCCGCACGGGGTGCATGCCCGGCACGTTGCTCGCTACCTCGACACAGTCGCCGCCTGTCTCGTTGGAGTAGGTGGAGGTGTGCCACTCGGCGGTACTGCGGTCGAGGTCCGTGCTCACGAGTTTCTGTAGTCCTTCACAAGGGATTCGATGAATTTCAGAGACGCCTTCGGCGACAGGGCGACAGCCTTGACGTAATCGTAGGACTTCTGAACCTCGGCGACCAACGCCAGGACATCGATCAACTGGCCCGTGTGTGCCGTCTCCGTGTAGACCACCGGTGGTGCGTTCGTGAAGCTCATGAGCTTGAGGTTCTGGTTCATGAGCGGGAAAGCGCCCTGCGAGAACGGCATCACTTGAAGCTCGATACGGTGATGGGAGCGGGCTGTCTCCAACAGGTGCTCCAGTTGCCTGGCCATCACCTCGCCGTCCGACACCGGGATACGCAGGGCGGCTTCATGCACTACCGCCCAGAAAATAGGCGGTGTCGGACGTTGCAGGATGCTCTGCCGCCCGATTCGGCCCGAGACGAGCCTGTCGATCTCCGTCTGCGGTGCGAACGGCAGACCCGCGCGAATCAGACCCCTTGCGTACTCCTCGGTCTGCAAGAGACCAGGAACGACCATGGGCAAGTACTGGCTGATCGTCTCGGCCTGCTCTTCCAGCTCGGCCGCCTTGGCGAAGTACTCCGGGTGCGGTTCGGCCTCGTTGGCCAGCTTGCAGAGGCGCTGCATGTGCTCGCCGGTGCCGAAGATCTCGTCGAACATCTTCGAGATGTCCAACTGCGGGCGGCGGACGGCGGTCTCGAACTGGCCGATGTAGGCGCCGGAGACGAAGACTTGCGCGCCCAGGTCGTCCTGGGAGAACTTCGCGCCCTCGCGGAGGCGGCGGAGTTCGGCGCCGTAGAAGGCGCGGGGGGAGAGGTACGGGTTGAGTTCCTTGGGACGGGTCATCGCCAACGCTCCTGGCTACACGGTCCTTTGCTGGGTCGAAACCCCTGGCGGAGTCTCACTCCGCACCGTCACGCTGTCAGTGCGGATCGTGATTTCGCAAGAGTGAAAGCCCGTTCGAGACGAAAGAGGTCGAAACCCCCCATGTACTACGGAACGAGGCGGTCCATCAAGGCGTCCACCGAGGCGTTCGCCGCCGCCACGAGCGCGGTGGACGACCTCCAGGACGCGCTCGCCCGCGTCGAGATCGTGCTGCCCTCGCTCGGCGTGGACCTCGTCACGGCGACCTCGCCGCTGCACGCGCGGCCGTTGATCGAGCTGGGGCGGTGCAACATCGAGACGGCCCAGGCCCTCGTGGCCGTCCTGCGGGGCGCCGCCCCGGTCGCCGTCGCGGGCGACCAGGGGTGACGCCCCGCCCCGGGGGCCGGGGACTACCGGCCCCCGGGGTGCGACGGATGCAGGCGGCGGAAGACCGTCAGCCACTGCTCAGGGGAGACGTGCCCCACGGGCGCGGTGTACGGAATGCCCGCCGCGTCCAGCGCGGCCCGTACACGGGGTGCACGGTGCGCGCGGCAGAGCGACGCGTACAGCGAGCCGCCTACACCGGTGAAGCCCTGCGCGACGAGCGCACGGTACGCGGGCATGGCGCGGGCGGGCAGCAGCGGGGCCGCTCTGCGGTCCAGGTGCAGCAGGGCGGAATCGGTCCGGGGAACCGGGCTGAACAGCTCGCGGCGCAGCCTGGGGCCGAGGCGCCACGTGAACTCGGGCCAGTACTCGACGGTCAGCAACGGCCACGTACCGAAACCGCCGGTGCGCTTGCGCGCGAACTCCAGCTGGGTCACCAGCGTGGCGGAGGTGAGCTGCCGGGCGGACAGGCACCAGCGGACGATGTCGGTGGTGCGGGAGTAGGGGATGTTGCCCACCACGGTGAAGGGCGTGGTGGGGGCGGTCGCGTGCAGGAAGTCGCCGGGGACCACGCGCACGTTCGGCAGGCCGTGGAGGCGGCCCGGCAGGCGCGCGGCCAGCTCGCGGTCGATCTCGTAGGCGATGACCTGCCGTGTGTGGCGGGCCAGGATGCGCGTCAGGGTGCCCTCGCCCGCGCCAGGCTCCACCACCAGGTCGCTCGGTCGTACGCCGGACGCGCGCACGACGGTGCGCAGCGTGGCGGCATGGCGGAGGAAGTTCTGCGAGAGGGTCTTGCGTCGGGAGGGTCGGTGGTGTGCCACAGGCGTTGTCCTCGTGAGGAGGACAGGCCGCGCACGGCGGAACGCTGGGGGTAGGGCGGTGCCGCGGCCTGTCCGGTCGTGAAAGGGGACACGGACAGCCCTGGGGCACGGGGAACGGGCGGGGCTAGCTGCCGGGCAGGACCTCGTGGACCAGGGCCGGGCGCCGGGCGCGGGGGCGTTCGATGAGGCAGGGGCTCACCGCGGCGGTCCGCGCACAGGCGCGGGTGCCGCGGGTCACCGACGTTCCGAAAGCCGACATGCGCCGCAGGGTACGGAGGCCCGCCGAGGGGCGGCAACCGGTTTTCCCCTGGTGGCGGAGCGCGGGGCAAAGTGTTGCGGTGGGATGAAATCACCAGGCCGGGGCGTTGTCCCCGGGGTGAGCCATGCGACGGGAAGGGCGACCGTGGGACAGAACGGCGGGTGGGTGAGGCGGCTGACGGCCGTCTGCTGGCGCTACCGGAGCACGATGCTGCTGGCGGTCGGCTCGTCCCTGCTGGGCATGGCCGTCATGGCGCTGATGCCCCTGATCACCAAGAAGATCATCGACGACGTGGTGGTCGGCGGTGACGGCGGCCTCGCCGTGTGGATCGTCCTGATGATCGCGGGCGCGGTCGTCGTCTACGCCCTCACGTTCATCCGCCGCTTCTACGGCGGCAGGCTCGGCATCGACGTGCAGCACGACCTGCGGACCGAGATGTTCCGTTCCATCACGCGGCTCGACGGGCGGCGGCAGGACCAGCTCAGCACCGGGCAGGTCGTCGGCCGCGCCACCAGCGACCTCCAGCTGATCCAGGGCCTGCTGTTCATGATGCCGATGACCATCGGCAACATCGCGCTCTTCGCCGTCTCCCTCACCGTCATGGTCACGCTCTCGCCGCTGCTGACGCTCGTCGCGCTGGCCGTGATCCCCGCCCTGTGGTTCATCACCTCGCGCAGCCGCACCCGCCTCTTCCCCGCCACCTGGGACGCCCAGGCGAAGGCCGGGGAGGTCGCCGGGGTCGTGGACGGCGCGATGAGCGGGGTGCGCGTCGTCAAGGGCTTCGGGCAGGAGGAGCAGGAGACGGGGAAGCTCCGGGCGGTCAGCGCGTCGCTGTTCGGGGCGCGGCTGCGGACCGTGCGGCTCAGCGCGCGGTACACGCCCGCGCTCCAGGCCGTCCCGGCGCTCGGGCAGGTCGCCATGCTGGCCCTCGGCGGCTGGATGGCGACGCGCGGGCAGATCACGCTGGGCACGTTCGTCGCGTTCTCGACCTACCTGGCGCAGCTCGTCGGCCCCGTGCGGATGATGACCGTGATCGTCACCATGGGGCAGCAGGCGCGGGCCGGTGTGGAGCGCGTCTTCGAGCTGATCGACACCGAGCCCGAGATCAAGGAGGCGCCCGACGCACGCGCGCTGCCCGCCGACGCGCCGGCCACCGTCGAGTTCGACCACGTCAGCTTCGGATATGGCGGCGGCGACAGCGGGCGGCGCGTCCTGGACGACCTGTCGCTGCGCATCGAGCCCGGGGAAACCCTCGCCGTGGTCGGCCGCTCCGGCAGCGGGAAGTCCACGGTCTCGCTGCTGCTGCCGCGTTTCTACGACCCCGACAGCGGGACGATCCGCGTGGGCGGCGAGGACATCCGACAGCTCACCTACGACTCGCTGCGCACGGCCATAGGGCTGGTGCCCGAGGACAGCTTCCTCTTCTCCGACACGCTGCGCGCCAACCTGGCGTACGGGCACCCCGAGGCGACGGACGCGCAGGTACGGGCCGCCGCGCGCGCCGCGCAGGCCGACACGTTCATCTCCGACCTGCCCGAGGGCTACGACACCGTCATCGGCGAGCAGGGCCTCACCCTGTCCGGCGGGCAGCGGCAGCGCGTCGCCCTGGCCCGCGCCATCCTCACCGACCCCCGGCTGCTGATCCTGGACGACGCGACCTCCGCCGTGGACGCCCGTGTCGAGCACGAGATCCACGGTGCGCTGCGCTCCGTCATGGCGGGGCGCACGACGCTGCTGATCGCGCACCGGCAGTCCACGCTCCAGCTCGCCGACCGCATCGCCGTGCTGGACGGCGGCCGGCTGGTGGACACCGGCACGCACGAGGAACTCGTCGCGCGCTGCGAGGAGTACCGCGCGCTGCTCGCCGACCCGGGCGAGCTGGGCGGCGTGGAACGCGACCCGGCGGGCCTGGACGGGCCGCCGCCCGCACCCGGGCACGGCGACGTGACCGCCGACGGTGTGACGGCCAACGGTGTGACGGCCGCACTGTGGCGGCGGGACAAGAACACGGCGGACCCGGCGCGTTCCGCTGCCTCCACACCACCCACCCCTGAGCTGGCCGCGCAGATCGCCGCGCTGCCCCCGGCCACCGACGTACCCGACATCGACGAGGCCCGCGCCGCCAGGCCCGAGCCCGGCGGCTACGGGCTGCGGCGCCTGCTCGGCGGCCTGGGACGGCCGCTGCTGCTGGGGCTCCTGCTGGTCATCGCCGACGCGGTCGCGTCCCTGGTGGTGCCCGTGCTGATCCGCTACGGCATCGACCAGGGTGTGCAGCAGACCGCGCTCGGCGCGGTGTGGGCGGCGGCGGGGATCGCGCTCGTAGTGGTGCTCGCGCAGTGGGCCGTGCAGTACGGCGCGGCCCGTACGGTCGGCCGCACGGGGGAGCGGGCACTGTACTCGCTGCGCATCAAGATCTTCGCCCAGCTCCAGCGACTGGGGCTCGAATACTACGAACGGGAGCTTGCCGGGCGGCTGATGACCCGCATGACGACGGACGTGGACGCCCTGACGTCCTTCCTCCAGACCGGGCTCGTCCAGGCCCTCGTCGCGGTGATGACGTTCTTCGGCATCATGGGCGTCCTCGTCGCCATCGACGTGCAGCTCGCGCTCGTCGTGCTGGCCACGCTGGTGCCGCTGATCGCGGGCACGGTCGTCTTCCGGCGGCACAGCACACGGGCGTACGAACTGGCGCGGGAGCGCGTCAGCGGGGTGAACGCGCACCTCCAGGAATCCGTGGCGGGGCTGCGGATGGTGCAGGCGTTCCGCAGGGAGCGCGACGGGTACGAGCGGTTCACCGAGCGGTCGGACGGGTACCGGCAGGCACGCGTGCACGGGCAGCGGCTCATCTCCGTGTACTTCCCGTTCGTGCAGCTCCTCGCCACCCTCGCGACGGCCGGGGTGCTGATCGTCGGCGCCGGGCGGGTCACGGACGGGACGCTGACGGCGGGCGCGCTGGTCGCGTACCTGCTGTACATCGAACTGTTCTTCGCGCCCGTGCAGCAGCTCTCGCAGGTCTTCGACGGGTACCAGCAGGCGACGGTGTCGCTCGGGCGCATCCAGGAGCTGCTGCGGGAGGAGACGACCACGCCGCAGGCGGAGGAACCGGTGCCGGTGGGCGCGCTGCGGGGCGAGCTGGAGTTCGACGGGGTGCGGTTCGCGTACCGGGGCGCGGAGGGGGAGGCGCTGACCGGCGTAAACCTGCGCATCCCGGCCGGGCAGACCGTCGCGTTCGTCGGGGAGACGGGCGCGGGGAAATCGACGCTGGTGAAACTCGTCGCCCGGTACTACGACCCGACGGCGGGCGCGGTGCGGGTGGACGGGAAGGACCTGCGGGACCTGGACATCACTGACTACCGGCACCGGCTCGGCGTCGTACCGCAGGAGCCGTACCTCTTCGCCGGGACCATCCGCGACGCCATCGCCTACGGGCGGCCCGACGCGACCGACGCCGAGGTGGAGGCGGCGGCGCGCGCGGTCGGCGCGGACCGGATGATCGCCGGACTCGACGGCGGCTACCTGCACACCGTCGCCGAGCGGGGGCGGAACCTGTCCGCCGGGCAGCGGCAGCTCGTCGCCCTCGCGCGGGCCGAACTCGTCCGCCCCGACATCCTCCTGCTGGACGAGGCGACCGCCGCGCTCGACCTCGCCACCGAGGCGCTCGTCACCCGGGCCACGGAACGGCTCGCGGGGAGCAGGACGACGCTGGTCGTCGCGCACCGGCTGACGACGGCGGCGCGGGCGGACCGGGTCGTCGTGCTGGACCACGGGCGGGTCGTGGAGGACGGGACGCACGCCGGGCTGATCGAGGCGGGCGGCCGGTACGCGGCGCTGTGGCGGACGTACGCGGGGGAGGACGAGGGCGGCGGGGAGGACGCGCGCCTGGCGCGGGCCGCGCGCTGACGTGCGGCGACGGCCGACCCGCCTGCGGCCCCGGGCCGGAGCGGCCGGGGCCGCAGGCGGGTCGGTCCGACATCCCGTGCCCGGGAGGATGCCGCCGTACGTCGCAAGGCACCGGATCGCCACGCGTACCGGGCGTACCCGGGCGATGCGGTAACGCGGCGAGGTCCGGTGACCGGCGGCGCGCGCCAGGAAAGACCCGAACGACACGACCCGGCCGAAGAAGACGGCCGACCCCCGTCCCCACACCCGGAAGCACCGGCGAGGAGAATCACCGGGACCGCGCCGTCGGCTCCGGCCCGCACAGTGCTCGACGCCCACGGCCGGCGAGCCCGTTGACGCCGCCACACCGACGACCGCCGACCGCAGTCGAGTTCGAGGACATCGCCGAGCTGTTCGGACTGCACCCGCTGGCCGTCGAGGACGCGGCCGACGCGCACCAGCGGCCGAAGCTGGAGCAGTACGACGACACGCTGTTCACGGTGCTCAAGACGGTGCGGTACGTGGACCACGAGCGGCTCACGGCGAACAGCGAGGTCGTGGAGTCCGACGACGCGGACCGATCCGCCACGATCCGAACGACACGACCTGGGTGCGCGCGGTGGCGGCCGACGAGGACGCGCGGTCCTCGGAACCACCGTTGTCCGGGACCGGCGGTCGCGCCGTGGGCGGTGGCGGCGGCTTCGAGTGGTTCGAGGCCGCGCCCGCAGGCGCGGAGCGGTGACGCGCGCGGAGGCGACGCCACCGGCACCGCGCCGACATCGGTCACGGGCGTGACCCGGCGCCCGCACCGCGGCCGATACGCATGGCCTGCGGCACCGACCGGCTTCCGGCTCCTGCGTGCGCGCCGGGTTCACGTCCTGCCGTCGCGCTCCTGGGCCTCGGTGAGGACGGGGGCGGGGGTGGCCGCCCAGTGCGCGTGGCGGACGGGGAGACCGGCGTCGCGGTAGGCGGCGCACACCTGCTGGTCGTCGTCCACGACGACCGACACGGTACGGCCGCGCGCGAGTTCGCGGAGCAGCTCCGGCTTGGCGACCCTGGCGGGGCGGCGGTCGTCCGCGCGGCGCATCAGGAGCCGGCCGGGCGGGAGGCCGTGCCGCGCGAGCCAGCTCTCGGTGTCGGCGCGGCAGCGCTCGGGGCGGCCGGTGACGTACGCGATCTCGTCGGTCCTCGCGCGCTCGTGCGCCAGGGCGACGCCGTCGTGCAGCGGTGTGTCCTTCGCGGCGTCGCGGAAGAAGGCGTTCCAGTCCTTGGGGCGGGACATCAGGTGGTGCAGGCGGTGGCGGACGTCGGCGAGGGTGCCGTCGAGGTCGAAGACGGCCAGCGGCCGTTCCTCGCCGGGCTGCTCCTCCGTCGGCCCGCTCCAACGGGCCATCACCTGCTGCGAGTCGCCCTCGGCGACCTCGGCCAGGAAGGCGGCGGCCTGTGCGTCGCGGAGCGTCGCGGTGGTCCGGCCGCGCCGCGTGAGGGCCACGGAACCGTCGGGCCGGACGTCGAAGGCGAATCCATCGGGTCGGGACATGCCTTGCACGCTACGGTCCCGGCTTCCCGTGTGCACCCCTTTGCGGACCGCGTGCCGCCCGCGCGCCCGGCCGGTTGTCAGTGGGGGGTCTTAGAGTGGCGGCATGATGACAGAGCGTTGTGTGATGGGGGTCTGGATGGCCCTCCGTGCGGTTGCCGCGTGGGGCGCGCTTCTGGCCCTCGCGGGCGGTGTGCCCCGGCGGACGCCGCCTCTCAGGGCACCGCGGGGCCGATCGGCGTACCTGTGGGCGACCCGCTCGCGGGAAGTACGGGTCGCGACCGCGTCGTTCGCCCCGGCGCGCGGGGGACCGGCCCGGGGACCGCCTCGGCGCGCGCTCGCGCCGGGCCGGGCCGGGCCGGTGGCGTCAGCGGGCGACGCGGGCCAGGCGTCGTCGGCGACGGCGCAGCGTCTCGGTGCCCAGCGAGTCCCGGTCAGTGCGACCGCACGTGTAATCCCGCACGGACGAAGGCAGTTGGTCGTGCGCTCGTCGGCCTCTGCCGCGTCACCACGCCGACGTGTCCATGCGGGCTCAGGCGGGTACGGCGGTGTCGTCCGGCGATGACCGGAACCTGTCGCTGGCGCATGCCGGGAGGTGCCGGAAGGCGGCGGCAGAGGTCAGAGAGAGGTCGGGCTGTGAGGCGTTGTCAGGGTGAGGAGGTGGGTGTCCACGGTCTGCACGCGGCCCCCGGGGAGGGGTGACGTGGGGTCCCACCAGGTGAGGTCCTCGATCTCGTCGGTGGGGGCGAACGGCTGGGGCTCGTCGGTCGTGGCCTCGAAGACCGCGCCGTGCAGGACGCGCCGGTCGGGAAGGAACGTCCTGGCGAATCCGGCGAAGCGCGGGACGCCGGCCGCGACCCGCTGACCCGACTCCTCCCACAGCTCCCTGACCGCCGCCTCCCTGGCGGTCTCGCCCGGTTCGAGCTTGCCGCCGGGCAGCTCCCAGCAGTCGCGATGGCGGACACGGACCAGCAGGACGCGTCCGGCGTGCCGCAGCACCACCAGGCAGTAGCCGACCGGCTCGGTGCCCGGCATGCCAGTCCAGGCCCCGGAGGTGGCCTCGGTGACGTCCGGGACCGGTCGGGCGCCACCGAAGGCGGTGTCCTCCGGGAGCCGGGCGAAACCGAGCAGCCGCATACCGAAGGGACCGGTCGCCAGGGGCGGTGTCGCGTTCATGCCCCCGAGCTTACGGGCACGTCCCCGGCCGGCAGTTCGGCCCAGATCGTCTTGCCGTTCGGCGTCTGCCGGGTGCCCCAGCGGTCGGTCAGCTGGGCGACGATGAACAGCCCGCGGCCGTTCTCGTCGGTGCTGCGGGCGCGGCGCAGATGCGGTGACGTGCTGCTGGTGTCGGACACCTCGCAGATCAGGGACCGCTCCCTGATGACGCGCAGCTGGATCGGGCCGCCGCCCGCGTGCCGGACCGCGTTGGTCACCAGTTCGCTGATGACCAGCTCGGTCGTGAACACCGACTCCTCCATGCCCCACTCCCTGAGCCGGCCGGTGACCAGCTCGCGGGCGCGGCTCACGGCGGACGGGTCGCCCGGCAGCTCCCAGCTCGCGACGTGCGACGCGTCCAGGGCGTGGGTGCGCGCCAGGAGCAGGGCGACGTCGTCGGTCGGCCCGTCGGGGAGCATCGCGTCGAGCACGGTGTCACAGGCGACCTCCAGGGTGGGCGCCGGGCGGCGCAGAGCGTCGCGCAGGCGGGCCAGGGCGTGCGGGTCGCCACCGAGCGAGCCCATCTCGCCGTCGGCGCAGGCCCCTTTTTCTTCACCGTCCCCTTTCCTGTCCTCCTCCCTCTCCCCGGCGCCGGCGCCGGGGCTGTCGCAGGTGCCGGCGGCCGGTTCGTCGGAGTCGGCGTCCCCCTTGCCTCTCCCCCCGTCCTCCGGCCCGCCGTCCTCGTCCCGCGCACCGTGCAGCAGGCCCTTGGTGTAGAGCGCCAGCAGGCTGTCCTCCGGGAGCATGATCCGCGTGGACTCGAACGGCAGGCCGCCGAGACCGAGCGGCGGCCCCGACGGCACCTCGACGAGGTCCACCCGCCCGTCCGGCAGCACCAGCGCCGGAGCCGGATGCCCGGCGCGCGCCATCGTGCACGTCCGGGACACCGGGTCGTAGACCGCGTACAGGCAGGTCGCGCCCACCTCGCCGCGCGTCTCCTCCTGTCCCGTCTCGGACCGCAGCCTGATGAGCACGTCGTCCACATGCGTCAGCAGCTCGTCCGGCGGCAGGTCGATGTCGGCGAGCGTGCGGATGGCCGAGCGCAGCCGCCCCATCGTCGCCGACGCGTACAGCCCGTGGCCCACCACGTCGCCCACCACCAGCGCCACGCGGGCGCCGGACAGCTGGATGACGTCGAACCAGTCGCCGCCCACCTCGGCGCCGGTCCCGGCGGGCAGGTACCGGGTGGCGACCTCCACCGCCGACATGTCCGGCAGGCGCCGGGGCAGCAGGCTCTGCTGGAGCGTCAGCGAGGTGCGGTGCTCGTGCGTGTAGCGCCGGGCGTTGTCCTCGCAGACGGCCGCCCGCGCGCCGATCTCCTCGGCGAGGAGCACGTCGTCGCTGTCGAACGGCTCCTGCTGCCGGTGCCGGACGAAGACCGCGACACCGAGCGCCGTACCGCGCGCCAACAGCGGGACGGCGATCGCCGAGTGGAAACCGTACTCTTTCGCCTTCCTCGCCCACCGGTCGTCGCGCGTCAGCCAGCCCGCGCGGTCGTCACCGAGCCGCAGGTTGGTCAGCACGGCGCGCCCCGCGACCAGGCTCTGCGTCAGCAGCGAACTCTCCGGGTACACCGCCGTGCCGCCCGGCCGCAGCACCGCCTCAGGCGAGCCGTCGAGGACCGACCGCTGGGCGATCCGCCGCAGTTCCACGGGGCCGCCCACATGCTTCGGCGGCTCGTTCCCGTTCAGCACCTCGTCGAAGAGGTCCACCACGGCGAAGTCGGCGAAGCCCGGGACCGCCACCTCGACGAGGTCCCACGCGGTCCTGGACACGTCGAGCGTGGACCCGATCCGCGTGCTGGCCACGCTGAGCAGCCGCAGCCGGTCCCTGGCGACCGTCAGCTCGCTGATCCGCACCTCGCGGTTCAGCCGGATGCGGCAGACGACGACGCCCACGACGGCGCCCGTCGCCACCAGCAGGCTCGCGATCGAGCGCTCCAGGACCGAAAGGTCCCGCACCAGGAGCCCGTAGGTGACCAGGATCGCGGCGACGGTGATGACCGCGATCGCCATCGTCTGGCGCAGGGAAAGCAGGGCACCGGCCACGAGCGGGGCGAGCACGGAGTAGCCCGCCAGCCGGGGCGCGCCGGGGTGTGCCGCGAAGACCTGCGCGACCGACAGCAGCGCGACGTAGAGCACCAGGACGGCGAAGACCGCGTCCTTGCGCTTCACTCCTGGCCGTTGTTCTGGGGAAGCCACCCGGCGCACCTCCCGGCCGGAGTGGACTCGGCCTGTCCGAGCCCGGCCCGATGCGATCACCGTAACCGCGGTCGCCCGGCCGGGCGACGGGAGCGCGTACGGGCCGGGCTCCCGTACGCGCGCGGCGGGCGGCCGCTCAGTCGCGGCGGAGGACCAGCGCGTTGTCCTTCGTGAAGCCGAAGCGCAGGGCGCCGCCGGGACCCGCGCCGGGGAAGACGTCGGTGCGCGAACGGTCCGGCACGTCCCCGCCGATACGGCCCACGGGCACGGCCGTCCCGTCCGGCGTGCGCAGCTCGACGGCCCAGGTCTCCGGCGTGCGGCGGGTCCCGTCCGCGCCGCCCTCGTCGCGCGTGGCGAAGGGGCCGGTGAACGGGATGCCGAGCTTGAGCCGAGCAGGTGGCTCCGCCCCTTCCCTCACGGCGCCGCCGGGCGTGTCGGGCGACTCCACCCGCAACGCGACGGTGGGTCCGCGCCCGTTCGCCGGGACCGCGTGGGCCGTCAGCTCGTCCGCCTTCAGACCGCCGAGACCGTACAGGCGCACCGTGACGGCCGCCGTGTCGGCGTCGGCCCGCACCTGCTCCACCTCGGCGTGCGCGGGCCGTGACCAGGCGCGGACGGTGAGGTTGCCGTACTTGGTGACGTACGGGATCCACGCGTGGACCCCGTGCTCGTCCACGCGCGGGCGGGCCGTGACGAGCGCGGCCCGCTCGACCAGCTCGGCCGTCAGGCGCCCGCCGCGCGGCGCGGCGTACAGGTCCCAGCGGCCCTCGGGCAGCGTCAGCGCGGCGGGGTCGAGCGTCGCGGTCGCGTCCTCGCCCTCGCCGCCGGGGCCGGGGCCGGGGGCGAACGGCACGCGGAACTCGTGCTTCCGCATGTCCTTGCGCAGGCGCAGCACCAGCTCGGCGGCCGTGTGCGCGCCGCCCGGCACCGTCACCCGCACGCCGCCGTCCGGCGTTCCCGCGCCCCTGGCCCGCCCCGGGCCGTCCGCCGCTGCCGTGACCGGCTTCGCGGGCCGGCCGCGCAGCAGGCGGGCCAGGAGGCCCGGCGCGCGGGGCGCGGGGCGGTCGGCGGTCAGGGAGGAGAACAGCTCCTCGTAGCGGCTCGCGACGGCGTCCGGCGCGAACTCCGCCGCCGTGCGCAGCCCACGGGCGCCCATCCGGCGCCGCCGGTCCTCGTCGGTCATCAGCTCGCGCAGCGCGTCGGCGAGCGCGCCCGCGCCGCCCTTCAGCGGTGTCAGCAGCCCGTCCTCGCCGTGAGTGATGATCTCGCGCGGCCCGTGCGGGCAGTCCGTCGAGACCACCGGCACCCCGCAGGCCATCGCCTCGACGATGGTCAGCCCGAACGACTCCGCCTGCGACGACACGGCGGCGATCGCGCCCTTCGCCCACTCCGTCTCGATCGGCGCGGCCGCCCCCATCAGCCGCACCTGGTTGTACAGCCCCAGCCTGTCGATCCGCTCGCGCAGCTTCGGCCGCTCCGCGCCACGCCCGTAGATCCGCAGCTCCCAGTCCGGGAAGTCGGGCGCGAGCCGGTCGAACGCGTCGATCAGCCGCCCGTAGCGCTTCACCGGGACGAGGCGCCCCGCGGCGACGATCGCGCGCGTGTCACCCGTCGAGGGGGCGACGCGCGCGGGGGGCGAGCTGTTGGGTATGCACAGGACGCGCGCCTTGGTGCCCTCGGGCAGCGCGGCGCGGTACGCGGCGGCGTCCGCCTCCGACACGGGCACGAACGCGTCCAGCTCGCGCAGCGCGCCGAACTGGAGATCCTTGTCGGCCGGTTTGCGGGTGGCGAGCGTCATGTGCTCCTGGCCCACGCGGGCGTACCGCGCGCCGTCGCCGTGCCGGGCGAGCATGTCGTTGAGCACCGGCCGCGTCCCCACGACGACCTGGGCGCGCGCCTTGGCCAGGAACGCCGCCATCCGGCGCTCGGCCACCTCGGCGGACGACTCGTTGCGCCGCGTCAGCGGTATGAGGGTGACGCGCGGGTCGAAGGCGAGGCTGGGACGGTCGCGCGTGCGGTAGAGGCTCGCCACGGTGACGGCGTGGCCGCGTGCCGCCAGGGCGCCGGACAGATTGACGACGGAACGGATCGTTCCGCCGATGCCGTAGGCGTTGTTGAGCAGAAAAGTTACGTGCATCGTCCCCCCATGTGAACGGTTGGTAACTGCTGTTTCCGTCAGGTGACTGTCGAATGCGCTGGTCGGTTGTGCCGTGCCCCGTATTCGTCTGGGAATGTCCGGTGCGGCGCACGCGTCACAGGGAGGCGGACCCGGGACGCCGCGCGTGGCGGTAGCGCTGGGTGAGCGGGAACTCCCCCCGGCGGGGCACCCGGCGTGGGACGGGCGGAGCCGCCGACCACGGGCGCTGCACCGGGCGCAGATGGAGCGGGTCGCCTACGAGACTCTCGACAACCAGCTGGAACGGCCGACCGGCGGCTTTCGCCGCGCTGCTGACGTCCCTCGGCCAGGACGTGTCGCTGCGCCGGGCCGGGGTGCAGGACGAGGACGAGGGTTCCGAGGGGCCGGGCGGCGACCATCTCGCGCTCACCGTGCGGCTCGACGGGGAACGGTGGCTGGTTGACACCGGGCTCGCCGGCGGGATGTACGAGCCGCTGCCGCTGCGCGAAGGCACCTGCACGCAGGGGCCGTTCACCTACGGCATGGCCCCGTCGGCGGTCGTGCCCGGCGGCTGGCGGTTCGCCCACGACCCCCGTGGCGCCTGCACGGCGACGGTCCTCGCGCCCGAGCCCGCGGAGCACCGGCGGCTCTCGCCCTCCCCCGACTCCGGATTCCTCAGGACCCTCCGGGTCCAGCTCCGCGACGCCAAGGGCGTGGACACGCTGCGCGGCCGCGTGCCGCGCCGGATCGACGCCGGCGGAACGGACGAGCGGATCATCGACACGGCCGCCGAGTGGACGACATCCTGACCGACATCGACACCGCCGCCCGCGTCCGGGCGTGGCAGCGCGTCCGCGCCGGACACCGCGAGCGGGAGGCCGCGAGGCGGCGTGTGGCCACGCCCTGACGGGGGCGCGGTGAGCGCGCCTTCGCCGTCGTCCGCCGCGCCGTCGAGCCCGCCGGCCATCGGCCGGTCGGCCACCGGCCCGACGAGGGCGCGGGGCGCAGGTACCGGCCGGGGGCCGCACGGGCCGGTCGCGTTCGGAAGCGCCACCGGTACCCGTCTCAGCCCGGACGGGCGGGAAGAGCGATGGCCGCCCCCGGTACCGACACCTCCGCGTGAAGCCGTGGGCGTACGAGGTGACGGGCCGTCATCCCGGAGTGCCGGGTACCTCGCGCGTACGGCGTACGGCGCTGACCCTGGGTGCGCGCCGTGTCAGAGCCCCGCTGACCAGGGGATCTCGCACACGTGCGGACCTGGCGGGCACAGGCCGTTCAGCGTGGCCGTGCGCAGCGTGCGCCATGTCTTGAGGGAGCCGGGGAACATGGCACGCACCTCGACCGCCTCGCGTGCGCCGGGGGAGTGCGCCGGGTTCTCGGCCGCCCACTGGTCGGCGAGGTAGCCGTAGTCCTCGGCCGTCGCCGCGCCGCGCGCCTCCTGCCACGCCGGGCGGACGCCGCGGCGGCGCGCCTCCCCGTCCAGCAGCGCGCGGACGCGGGCGACTCCCGCCGCGTCCGCGTACAGGCCCAGCACGATCCGGCGGCGCCTCACGGCTTCACCTGTGGCGGCGGGGCGGTCGAGGCGCGGGGCACCAGCGTCGTCGGACAGGTCACGATCCCCTCCCCGAGGGTCTCCCTCGCGAGTGCCAGGCGGCCCGCGCGGGCGCCCGCCTCCTGGAGCGGGACGCGGACGGTGGTGAGGGCGGGGGTGGCGTCCACGGCGAACGGCAGGTCGTCGAAACCCGCCACCGAGACGTCGTCGGGGATGCGCAGGCCGCGCTCGCGCAGCGCGGCGCAGGCGCCGAGCGCGACGGTGTCGTTGGCGGTGAGGACGGCGGTCAGGCCCGGCTCGCGGTCGAGGAGGGTGAGCGCGCCCTCGTAGCCGGCTTCGCGGTCGTACGCGCCGTGCAGCGTCAGGTGGTCCGTCGAGCCGGCGAGGCCCGCGGCGGCGAGGGCGTCGCGGTGGCCTTCGAGGCGGTGGCGGGTGGTCGTGCGGGCGGCCGGTCCCGCGAGGTAGCCGATGGTGCGGTGGCCGAGGCCGAGGAGGTGCTCGGTGAGGCGCCGGGCGCCGCCCCGGTTGTCGAACGCGAGGGTCGGCACGTCCGCGTCCGGCAGCGGTGGCCGGCCGCACAGGACGATGCGGGTCCCGGCCGACTCCAGGCGGCGCAGCCGGGCGGACAGGGCCGCGATGTGCGCGGGGTCCTCGATGGCGCCGCCGGTGAGGATCACCGCGGCGGCGCGCTGGCGCTGGAGGAGGGTCAGGTAGGTGAGTTCGCGCTCGGCGGAGCCGCCGGTGTTGCAGATGATCGCCATGCGCGGGCCGCCCGCCGCCTCGGCGCCGAACTGCGACTGGACGGCGCCCGCGAGCTGGCCGAAGAACGGGTCGGCGATGTCGTTCACCAGGACGCCGACCAGGTCGGACGTGGCGGCGGCGAGGGCGCTCGCCGGGCCGTTGACGACGTACTCCAGCTCCTCCACGGCCGCGAGGACGCGGCTGCGGGTGGACCCGGCGACCGGGTAGTTGCCGTTGAGCACGCGGGAGACCGTGGCGGCCGACACCCCCGCGCGGGCCGCCACGTCCGCCAGGGTCACTGACATGCCTTCGCTCCCGTACTCGTCCGGGCCACTTGTCCAGGCCGGTGAGGAGAGGTTAGCTTCTTTCCGCATAGTAAGCGCTTACTGAATCAGCGGGAGGCACGCGCATGGCCGCACGCAGGACCGTCCGGATCGCTCTCAACGGCGTGACCGGGCGCATGGGCTACCGCCAGCACCTGGTCCGCTCGATCCTCGCCATCCGCGAGCAGGGCGGCGTGGACCTCGGCGACGGCACCGTGATCTGGCCGGAACCGCTGCTCGTCGGCCGCCGGGAGCACGCGCTGCGCGCCCTCGCGGCGCGGCACGGCCTGGGCGACGACGCGGTGGCGACCGACCTGGACGCGGTCCTCGCGGACGACTCGGTGGACATCTACTTCGACGCCCAGATCACCCTCGCCCGCGAGGAGGCCATCGCGAAGGCGATCGCCGCGGGCAAGCACATATACACCGAGAAGCCCACCGCGACCGGCGTCGAGGGGGCGCTCCGGCTCGCCAGGCTCGCGCGGGACGCGGGCGTGAAGCACGGTGTGGTGCAGGACAAGCTGTTCCTGCCGGGGCTGCTGAAGCTGAAGCGGCTGGTGGACGGCGGCTTCTTCGGCCGCATCCTGTCGGTGCGCGGCGAGTTCGGCTACTGGGTGTTCGAGGGCGACTGGCAGGCCGCGCAGCGCCCGTCGTGGAACTACCGGGCGCAGGACGGCGGCGGCATCGTCGTCGACATGTTCCCGCACTGGGAGTACGTGCTGCACGAGCTGTTCGGGCGCGTGGAGACCGTGCAGGCCGTGACCCGCACGCACATCCCGCAGCGCTGGGACGAGGAGGGCAAGGCGTACGAGGCGACGGCCGACGACGCGGCGTACGGCATCTTCGAACTGGCGGGCGGCATCGTCGCGCAGATCAACTCGTCCTGGTCGGTACGCGTCAACCGGGACGAACTGGTCGAGTTCCAGGTGGACGGCACCGAGGGATCGGCCGTCGCCGGGCTGCGGAACTGCCGCGTGCAGCACCGGTCGGCGACGCCCAAGCCGGTGTGGAACCCGGACATCCCGGCCACCGAGCGCTTCCGCGGCCAGTGGGCCGAGGTGCCGGACAACGGCGAGTTCGACAACGGCTTCAAGGCGCAGTGGGAGCTGTTCCTGCGCCATGTGGTGGCGGACGAGCCGTACTCCTGGGACCTGATGGCCGGTGCGCGCGGCGTCCAGCTGGCCGAGCTGGGCCTCACGTCCGCCGCCGAGGGCCGCCGCCTGTCCGTACCCGAGCTGAGCCTGTGACCCGGTGGGAGCCGAACTCTGATGATCCGACTGCCTGATGCCACTGGAGGGCTGCGCGCGTACACCCCGCGTGCCGAGCCCGCCCGCCTGTCGCCCGGCGGGCCGCCGCTCGCCTCGCGGACCGTCTTCTCCGCCGCGCACGTGGTGGCCGACCCGTTCGCCGACACCACGCCCGACGGCCCGGCCGCCGTGGACTGGGAGACGACGCTCGCCTTCCGGCACCACCTGTGGTCGCACGGGCTCGGCGTCGCCGAGGCCATGGACACCGCGCAGCGCGGCATGGGCCTCGACTGGCGGGGCGCGGCCGAACTGGTCCGCCGCTCCGGCGCGGAGGCGCGCGCCGTCGGCGGCCGGATCGCCTGCGGCGTGGGCACCGACCAGCTGACCGGCCCCGCGCCGCTCGACGAGGTGCGGCGCGCGTACGAGGAACAGCTCTCGGTCGTCGAGGAGACGGGCGCGCAGGCCATCCTCATGGCGTCCCGCGCGCTCGCCGCGGCGGCCACCGGCCCGGAGGACTACCTGACCGTCTACGGGCACCTGCTGCGGCAGGCCGCGGAGCCGGTGATCCTGCACTGGCTCGGCCCGATGTTCGACCCCGCGCTCGCCGGCTACTGGGGCAGCGCCGACCTGGACGCGGCGACCGAGACGTTCCTCGCCGTCATCGCCGCGCACCCGGACAAGGTGGACGGCGTGAAGGTGTCCCTGCTCGACGCCCGGCGCGAGGTGGAGCTGCGGCGCCGCCTGCCGCGCGGCGTGCGCTGCTACACGGGCGACGACTTCCACTACCCCGAGCTGATCGCCGGGGACGATCGCGGTTTCAGCCACGCGCTGCTCGGCATCTTCGACCCGCTCGGCCCGCTGGCCGCGCACGCGGTGCGCACCCTGGACACCGGGGACACGGCGGGCTTCCGGGCGGCCCTCGACCCGACCGTGCCGCTGTCCCGGCACCTCTTCCAGGCGCCGACGCGCTTCTACAAGACGGGTGTGGTCCTCCTGGCGTGGCTGGCCGGGCACCAGGAGCACTTCGTGATGGCGGGCGGCCTCCAGTCGGCCAGGTCGCTGCCGCACCTGGCGCGGGCGTACGAACTGGCGGACGGCCTGGGCCTGTTCCCCGACCCCGGGCTCGCGGAGGAGCGCATGGCGCGCCTGCTGGCGGTGTACGGGGTGGCGCCGTGAGCGGGGCGGGCGACACGAGCAGGGCCAGCAGGGCCAGCAGGGCGAGCGGTACGGCAGCGGACACGGCGACGGACGACGCGAAGGAGCCCGCGGTGACGGACGGGAACACGGTCACGGACCTCCTCGGCTTCTCGGTGAACCAGATGACGGCCAAACAGCTGTCCCTTCCCGCCCTGGTCAACGGCCTGTCGTCACTCAGAGTTCCCGGAGTGGGACTCTGGCGTGAACCCGTCCAGGAGTACGGCCTCGACGCCGCCGCCAAGCTGGTCCGCGACGCCGGGCTGGCCGTCACCTCCCTGTGCCGCGGTGGCTTCCTCACCGCGACCGAACCGGCCGCGCGCGCCGCCGCGCTGGACGACAACCGCGCGGCGGTCGACGAGGCCGCGACCCTGGGCACCGACACGCTCGTCCTCGTCTCCGGCGGCCTCCCGCCGGACAGCAAGGACCTGGCGGGCGCCCGCGAACGCATCGCCGACGCGCTCGCCGAACTGGGCCCGTACGCCGCCGAGCGCGGAGTGCGGCTGGCGGTGGAGCCGCTGCACCCGATGTTCGCGTCCGACCGCTGCGTGGTGTCCACGCTGGCCCAGGCCCTGGACATCGCCGAGCGCTTCCCGGCCGAGCAGGTCGGCATCGTCGTGGACACCTACCACCTGTGGTGGGACGACACGGTCGCCGCGCAGATCCGCCGCGCGGGCCAGGGCGGCCGCATCCACTGCTTCCAGCTCGCCGACTGGGTGACGCCGCTGCCGGAGGGCGTACTCAACGGGCGCGGGCAGATCGGCGACGGGGCCGTGGACATGCGGTGGTTCCGCGACCAGGTGGGCGCGGCCGGGTACACGGGACCGGTCGAGGTGGAGATCTTCAACGACGGGCTGTGGGCCAGGGACGGGCAGGAGGTGCTGGCGGAAACCGTCGCCCGCTACCGCGCGCACGTCCTCTGACCCCCTCCCGCCACGCCTTCCGCCCGGCACCCCGCGGGGTGCCGGGCGGAAGGCGTGGCGGTGACGACCCGATCGATCAGTCCGTCGGGCAGGGTCCGCGCCCTCACCCGGCCGTTCGTCCAGCCGGACGCGCCAGGCCGGGCGGCACGCACGCCCCGCCGCGTACGGGCACCGGCCGCGTCCCCCGGCCATGGCTGGCGGCGCGCGGACGGCTCAGCGCGCCGTCCCCTCCACCGGTACGCCTCCCCGCACCACCGTCCGCCGCCGCCCCGCGTCCCACAGCGCGGCGGGGTCCGTGAACGGATCGCCGTCCAGGACCAGCAGGTCCCCCCGCGCGCCCGGCGCGATCCGCCCCAGGTCGGCCCGCCGCAGCAGGTCCGCGTTGACGGCCGTGGCCGAGCGCAGCGTGGCGAGCATGCCCACCGCCTCGGCCTGGAGGCGCAGGCCGAGCAGTTGGTCGTCCTCCAGGTCGCCCATCAGGTCGGTCCCGAAGCCGACCGGTACACCCGCCGCGAGGGCGTGCGCGACGGCCGCCGCTCCGTCGTGCAGCACCTCGCGGTTCTTGGCGCGTGCCACGGCGGGCAGACCCACCTCGTCGCCGCGCCTGTCCATGGCGTCGTAGGTGACGAGCGTGGGCACCAGGTAGGCGCCGTGCTCCGCCATCAGGGCGGCGGTCGGCGGGTCGAGCAGGTTCCCGTGCTCCACCGAGCGGACGCCGTTGCCCACCGCGTGGGCGATCGCCTCGGGCGCGTACGCGTGGGCCGCGACGTAACTGCCGCGCCGCGCCGCCTCGGAGGTGACGGCCGCGATCTCCTCCGCCGAGTACTGCGGGGGCCGCAGGGGGTCGGACGGGGACACCACGCCGCCTGACGCCATGATCTTGATCGCGTGCGCTCCCTTGCGGAACCGGTCGCGGACGGCGGCGCGCAGGGCGTCCACGCCGTCCACCACCTCGTTCATGTGGCCGCCGTGCAGGCAGATCTCCAGGTCCCCGGGGCGTGCGTCGCCGTGCCCGCCCGTCTGGCTGAGGGCCGGGCCGGTGTAGAGATAGCGGGGCGCGCGGACCAGGCCCGTCCCGACGGCCCGTGCCAGGCCGATGTCGCCGCCCGCGACGTCCCGCACCGTCGTGAAGCCGCGCAGCAGGGCACGTTCGAGCCGCCGCGCGCCCTTCAGCGCGAGGTAGCTGAGCGGTGCCGCCTCGAACTCCAGGCCGTGGAGCGAGATGCCGTACGCGTGGAAGTGCGCGTCGATCAGGCCGGGGAGCACGACGGCGCCCCGCGCGTCCAGCACCCGGTCCGCGCGGGGGACGCGGGTGTCCATCTCGGCGATCACGCCGTCCCGCACGTACAGCGACGTCTCGCGCAGTTCCTCGGACCAGCCGTCGAAGACGAGGGCGTTCTCGACGGTCAGGTCGGGCGTGCCGGGGGCGGCGGGTGCGGAGGTCATGGCCACGGTGCTCCTGTGGTGCGGGCGGTCTCGCCCGCCACTCTCGTCCCCTCCCTCTCCAGCCGGCAAGGGGGTGGGCGGGGCAGGCGGGGCAACCGTGGGTGCCGTCGCGTCAGCCTCCGCGTGTCCGTGACCGGTTGCTCACGACGCGTTGTCAGTGGTGGGGGTTACCGTCAAGGCATGTCACAGAGCGTTGTGGTCGAGGGAGTTCTCGAACGCATCACGTATGCCAACGAGGAGAACGGATACACGGTCGCCCGCGTCGACACCGGGCACGGCTCCGGCGAGCTGCTGACCGTCGTCGGCGCGCTGCTCGGCGCGCAGGTGGGGGAGTCGCTGCGGATGACCGGCCGCTGGGGCTCACACCCGCAGTACGGGCGGCAGTTCACCGTGGAGAACTACACGACGGTTCTCCCGGCCACCGTCCAGGGCATACGCCGCTACCTCGGCTCCGGGCTGATCAAGGGCATCGGGCCGCGGACCGCCGAGCGGATCACGGAGCACTTCGGCGCCGCGACGCTCGACGTCATCGAGACGGACGTGCGGCGGCTCGTCGAGGTCCCCGGCCTCGGGCCGAAGCGCACCGCGTCGATCGCCGCCGCGTGGGAGGAGCAGAAGGCCATCAAGGAGGTCATGGTCTTCCTCCAGGGCGTCGAGGTCTCGACGTCCATCGCCGTGCGGATCTACAAGAAGTACGGTGACGCGTCCATCTCCGTGGTGAAGAACCAGCCCTACCGGCTGGCGGCCGACGTGTGGGGCATCGGCTTCCTCACCGCCGACCGCATCGCCCGCGCCGTCGGCATCCCCCAGGACAGCCCCGAGCGGGTGAAGGCCGGCCTCGCGTACGCGCTGTCGCAGGCCACCGACCAGGGGAACTGCTACCTCCCGGAGGAGCGGCTCATCTCGGACGCCGTAAAGCTTCTCCAGGTGGACACCGGGCTCGTCATCGACTGCCTCGGCGAGCTGGCGGCCGAGCCGGAGGGCGTGGTCACCGAGCAGGTCCCCGACCCCGGCGGGGACGGGATGGTCACCGCCGTGTGGCTCGTGCCCTTCCACCGGGCCGAGGTGTCGCTCGCCGGGCAGCTGCGGCGGCTGCTGCGGGCGGAGGACGACCGGCTCGGGGCGTTCGCCGGTGTGGAGTGGGACAAGGCCCTCGCCTGGCTCGCCCGCCGCACCGGGGCCGAGCTGGCGCCCGAGCAGGAGCAGGCGGTCAGGCTGGCGCTGACCGAGCGGGTCGCGGTCCTCACCGGCGGGCCCGGCTGCGGCAAGTCGTTCACCGTGCGGTCCGTGGTCGAACTGGCGCGGGCCAAGCGGGCGAAGGTCCTGCTGGCCGCGCCGACCGGCCGGGCCGCCAAGCGGCTCGCCGAGCTGACCGGCGCCGAGGCGTCCACCGTCCACCGGCTGCTGGAGCTGAAGCCGGGCGGCGACGCGGCCTACGACCGCGACCGCCCGCTGGACGCGGACCTCGTCGTCGTGGACGAGGCGTCCATGCTCGACCTGCTGCTGGCGAACAAACTGGCGAAGGCCGTGCCGCCGGGCGCGCACCTGCTGCTCGTCGGGGACGTGGACCAGCTGCCCTCGGTCGGCGCGGGGGAGGTGCTGCGCGACCTGCTCGCGCCGGGGTCGCCCGTCCCCGCCGTCCGGTTGACGCGCGTCTTCCGCCAGGCGCAGAAGTCCGGCGTCGTGACGAACGCGCACCGCATCAACCAGGGGCTGCCGCCGGTCACCGAGGGGCTGCCCGACTTCTTCCTCTTCGCCGAGGAGGACACCGAGGAGGCGGGCAGGCTCGCGGTGGACGTGGCGGCCAGACGCGTCCCCGCGCGCTTCGGCCTCGACCCGCGCCGCGACGTGCAGGTCCTCACCCCGATGCACCGCGGCCCGGCCGGGGCGGGCGCGCTGAACGGGCTCCTCCAGCAGTCCGTCACCCCGGCGCGCCCCGGGCTGGCCGAGAAGCGCTTCGGCGGCCGCGTCTTCCGCGTCGGCGACAAGGTCACGCAGATACGCAACAACTACGAGAAGGGCGCCAACGGCGTCTTCAACGGCACGGTCGGCGTCGTCACCGCCCTCGACCCCGACGAACAGCGGCTCACCGTCCGCACCGACGAGGACGAGGACATCGTGTACGACTTCGGCGAGCTGGACGAGCTGGCCCACGCGTACGCCGTCACGATCCACCGCTCGCAGGGCAGCGAGTACCCCTGCGTGGTCATTCCGGTCACGACGAGTGCCTGGATGATGCTCCAGCGGAACCTTTTGTATACGGCGGTCACCCGCGCGAAGCGGCTCGTGGTGCTCGTGGGCTCCCGGCGGGCCCTGGGGCAGGCGGTGCGCGCCGTCTCGGCCGGGCGCCGGTGCACGGCACTGGACGCCAGGCTCGCCGGACGGATACCGCGCCCGGACCATCCGTAAATCTCCCGCTTACGGCGGCACGCCGTGCCAGATTTTTGCCACATGGCCGACCCCGAGTGCACATTGTGGGCCCAGATGGGGGACAGTGGAGGGAGTCAGGGCACCTGGAAGAACTCCGGACACCTCGAAGAAGAGGCCAGACGTCGGTGAGGGAAGACGTGAGCGAAAACCGCAACAGCGACAGCGCAGACAATGCCGTAGTAATGCGGTACCAGGGCGAGGAGCACTCCTACCCGATCGTGGACAGCTCGGTGGGCGACAAGGGCTTCGACATCGGGAAGCTCCGCGCCCAGACCGGTCTGGTGACCCTGGACTCCGGTTTCGGCAACACCTCCTCGGCCACCTCGGCGATCACCTACCTCGACGGTGAGCAGGGCATCCTCCGCTACCGCGGCTATCCGATCGAGCAGCTCGCGGAGCGCGGCTCGTTCCTGGAGACCGCCTACCTGCTCATCAACGGCGAGCTGCCGACCGTGGACGAGCTGGCGGCCTTCCGCCGGGAGATCTCGCAGCACACGCTGCTGCACGAGGACGTGAAGCGGTTCTTCGACGGCTTCCCGACCGACGCGCACCCCATGGCCATGCTGACCTCCGTGGTCAGCGCGCTGTCCACCTTCTACCAGGACAGCCACAACCCGTTCGACGAGCGGCAGCGCTACATCTCCACGATCCGGCTGCTCGCCAAACTCCCGACGATTGCCGCGTACGCGTTCAAGAAAGCCGTCGGCCACCCGGTCGTCTACCCCCGCAACGACCTGGGCTACGTCGAGAACTTCCTCCGCATGACCTTCTCGGTCCCGGCCGAGGAGTACGAGCTGGACCCGGTCGTCGTCAGCGCGCTGGAGAAGCTGCTGATCCTGCACGCGGACCACGAGCAGAACTGTTCGACGTCCACGGTGCGGCTCGTCGGCTCCTCCCAGGCCAACCTGTTCGTCTCCATCTCCGCCGGCATCAACGCGCTGTGGGGCCCGCTGCACGGCGGCGCCAACGCGGCCGTCCTGGAGATGCTGGAGCGCATCCAGGCCGAGGGCGGTGACGTCGATTCCTTCATCCGCCGGGTGAAGAACAAGGAGGAGGGCGTCCGCCTGATGGGCTTCGGCCACCGGGTGTACAAGAGCTTCGACCCGCGCGCCAAGATCATCAAGGCGGCGGCGCACGACGTTCTCTCCGCGCTCGGCAAGTCCGACGAACTGCTGGACATCGCCCTGCGCCTGGAGGAGCACGCGCTGAGCGACGACTACTTCGTCTCGCGCAACCTCTACCCGAACGTGGACTTCTACACCGGTCTGATCTACCGGGCCATGGGCTTCCCGACCAGCATGTTCACCGTGCTGTTCGCCCTCGGCCGGCTGCCCGGCTGGATCGCCCAGTGGCACGAGATGATCAGCGACCCGACCACGCGCATCGGCCGTCCGCGCCAGATCTACACCGGCGTGGCCGAGCGGGCGTACGTGCCGGTGGAGCAGCGCTGACGGCAGTGCTGACGGCAGTGCTGATGATGTGACGTAGGTCACATCATCAGGTGTGCAACCTTCGAAGGAGTTGTGGGTCTAACCGGTCAGTGTTGGCGCGGGTTCGGCTGGACCCACGCCGACGGCCGTCCGGCCCGGGGTCCCGTGGGGGGACGCTCTGAGCGGACGGCAGGAAGCGCCCCGTGCCGGGCCCTGTGGGGGGACCCGTCGGCGGGGCGCTTCTCATGTCCCGGGCCGTCCGCCCCCGATCCACGACGTCGCCCCGGGCGCACCGTTCGGTAGCGGCGCGCCCGGGGCGCGTGTCTGCGTACACGCTGGTCACGGGGTGTGCGCGCTCCCGTCCGGCGGCGCGCGGCGCGTCGTGCGCGCCCCCGGAACGGAGGCGTCGCGCGCCCGGATCAGGCGCGGCCGACGAGGTCGTACCCCGCCTCGTCCACGGCGCCGCGCACCGCCTCGTCGTCCAGCGGCTCGTCCGCCGTCACGGTGACCAGGCCCGTCGCGGCGGCGGCCGTCACGTCGCGGACGCCCGGCAGCGCCGAGACCTCCTCGGACACACTTTTCTCACAGTGGGCACAGGTCATTCCGGAGACCTGGTAGGTGACGGTGCTCATCGCGTCCTCATTCCCTTCACGTCCTGTCCCCCGCTCCTGTCGGGATTATATACCCCGCAGGGGTATAGGTGGGCGGGCGTCCCGCCCGCCCGTGCCCCCGCTCGCCCTCTCAACCCCGCCGCCCCGCGCCGCGTCACTCAGGGATGGGGGGCGATGTCTCTGCGCGTATCCCACGGCATTCGGCGCGCGGCATTGGAGGAAGCGCGGTGGAACGAGGTCTGAACGCCCGTCAGAGTGAGGGAACGGTGCGTCCGTCGGGGGCGGCGTGCGGGGGAACCCCGAGTCCGTCACGGGGGTGCGCCACCCGGCGGCTCGGGGAAAACCCGCGCCGGTCCCTGGTCATGATGAAAAGATGTTCACTGCGCCACGTCTCACATGTCAGCTTTGATTGACAGGTTGATTCACCGGGGGAAACCCCGCAGAAGGAACGGACGAACGCATGGACGGCGCACTGTGGATGTACGTGCTGCTCGCCCTCACCACCGCGCCCCCCTTGGTGCCCAACGCCGCCCTCATCGCCTCCGCCGGAGCGCTCGCGCAGTCCGGCGACATGAGCCTGCCGATGGTGCTGTTCGTCGTCGCCGGCAGCGCCCTCGCCGGTGACGCGATCATCTACGGCTGCGGCCTGCTCGGCAGCCGCCGCGCCCTGCGCTGGCTGCACCGCACCCCCCGCCGCAGCGCCGCCCTGGAGTGGACGGCGAGCCGGATGCAGGCGTACGGACTCCCGTTCGTCATCGGCGTGCGCTTCGTCCCCAGCGGCCGGGTCGTCGGCGGCCTGACCGCCGCCGTGGTCGGCTACCCGGCCCGCCGCTACCTCCTCGGCGCCGGGATCGCCGAACTCATCTGGGCCTCCTACAGCGTGGGCATCGGCTACTGGGGCGGCTCCGCCCTCGGCGGCGCCTGGCCCTCCCTCTTCATCGGCACCGGCGTCTCCCTCGTCGTGGCCGCCGTCGCCCAACTCCTCAGCCGCTGCGGCGGCGACGCCGGCCCCCGGGAGGGGAACGACGGTTCCCCCGGTGGCCCGCGCCCCGTCCCCGCCCCTACGCCCTGCGTCCCCGATGCCCCGGGCGGCGCGTGACCCACTCCCTGATCGTGTCCGGATACCAGAACGGCCTGCCCCGCTCCACCACATCGGGTGGCGGGAGCAGGCCGTGCTTGCGGTAGGAGCGCACGGTGTCCGGCTGCACCCGGATGTGGGCGGCGATCTCCTTGTAGGACCACAGGCCCGGTTGCGTCATCCCCTGCTGCGTCATCTCCTCGCTCCTCCCTCGGCGGTCCGCCGGGCGGCGGTTCCTGACGGCGGTTCCTGACGGCACGTCAGTCCCGCCCCGGAGAACGACGCGCCGGGAGGCGGGTCAGGGTCTGTCGGCCAGCTGTGACGGGCGGCCCGCGTCATGGTGACATCCGTGGCCGACCTGGAAAGATCCCGGCGAAACCGCTACACGCCAGGCCGTGACCACCGCCACGCGCCCCTTACCGGCCCCGCCCGCCCGTCGCACCCGCCCGTCGCACCCGCCCGGCGAGCCCCGCCTACCTGTGCTGCGGGAAACCCAGGTCCACCCCGCCGTCCGCCGGGTCGGGCCACCGCGTCGTCACCACCTTGCCCCGGGTGTAGAACCGCACGCCGTCGTCGCCGTACACGTGGTGGTCGCCGAAGAGCGAGTCCTTCCAGCCGCCGAACGAGTGGTAGCCCACCGGCACCGGGATCGGCACGTTCACGCCCACCATCCCGGCGGCCACCTCCAGCTGGAAGCGCCGCGCCGCGCCGCCGTCCCGCGTGAAGACGGCCGCGCCGTTGCCCCAGCGTGACGCGTTGATCAGCGCGATCGCCTCGGCGTAGTCCGCGACCCGCACGACGCACAGCACCGGCCCGAAGATCTCGTCCCGGTAGGCGTCCATGTCAGGGGACACCCGGTCGAGCAGCGAGACGCCCAGGAAGAAACCGTCCTCGTGCCCCGGCACCGTCAGGCCGGCGCCGTCCACGACGAGTTCCGCGCCCTGCTCCAGCGCGCCCGTGACGTACCCCTCCACCGCGTCGCGGTGCTCGGCCGTGATGAGCGGCCCCATCTCGGACGCCGGGTCGTCGCCGGGCCCGATCCGCAGCGCGCGCGCCCGTTCGGCGATCCGCGCCACCAGGCCGTCCGCCGTCTCCTCGCCCACCGCGACCACGACCGAGACGGCCATGCACCGCTCGCCCGCCGACCCGTACGCCGCGCCGACCGCGCCGTCCGCCGCCACGTCCAGGTCCGCGTCGGGCAGCACCAGCATGTGGTTCTTCGCGCCGCCGAGCGCCTGCACGCGCTTGCCGTGCTCGGTGGCCGTGCGGTGCACCGCCGCCGCCACCGGCGTCGAGCCGACGAAGCTGACGGCCGCGACGTCCGGGTGGGCCAGCAGCCGGTCCACGGCCTCCCGGTCGCCGTTCACCACGTTCAGCACCCCGGGCGGGAAGCCCGCCTCGGCCGCCAGCGCCGCCAGCAGCGTCCCGGCGGACGGGTCCTTCTCGCTCGGCTTGAGGACGAACGTGTTCCCGCACGCCACGGCCAGCGGGAACATCCACAGCGGCACCATCGCCGGGAAGTTGAACGGCGTGATGCCCGCCACCACCCCCAGCGGCTGCCGCAGCGACGCGACGTCCACGCCCGTCGAGACCTCCGTGGACAGCTGCCCCTTCAGCTTCTCCGCGATGCCGCAGGCCAGTTCCACGATCTCCAGGCCGCGCGCCACCTCGCCCAGCGCGTCGGAGCGCACCTTGCCGTGCTCCGTCGTGATCAGCGCGGCCAGCTCGTCGCGCCGCTCGTCGAGCAGCGCGCGGTAGCGGAACAGCAGCGCCGTGCGGCGCGCGAGGGACGCGGTGCCCCAGCCCGCGCGGTACGCCGCGAGCGCCGACGCCACCGCCGCGTCCACCTCGCCGGCCGAGGCGAGCGCCACCTCCCGCGCGCGTGCACCGGTGGCCGGGTCGAAGACCGGGCCGGTGCGGCCGGACGTGCCGGGCACGGCGCGGTTGTCGATGAAGTGGCCGATGAAGTGGCCGATGGTGTGCGTGTCGGTCATGCGGTGCGTCCTCAGCGGTCGAAGGGAGGCGGTCGAAGGGAGGCGGTCGAAGGGAGGCGGTCGAAGGGAGGCGGTCGAAGGGAGGCGGTCGAGGAAGGGGGCTCTCAGAGGTGGTGGCGGCGGTCGCGTACCGCCCGTTCGTACGCCGTCCGCGCCGCCCGCGCGGCGGGCCGTTCCGACGTCCCCGCCACCGGCACGTCCCACCAGGCCTGTGGCGGCGGGCCCGACGGCGTGGGGTCGGTCTCGACGTACACGCACACCGGGCCGGGCTCGTCGCGTGCCCGCGCGAGGGCGGCGCGCAGCTCGGCCCACGTACGGGCGCGCAGCACCCGCAGGCCGAACGACGCGGCGTTGGCCGCCAGATCGACGGGCAGCGGGTCGCCGGTGTACGAGCCGTCCGCCGCGCGGAAGCGGTAGGCGGTGCCGAAGCGCTCGGCGCCGGTCTGCTCGGACAGGCCGCCGATGGAGGCGTACCCGTGGTTCTGGAGCAGCACGAGCTTCACGGGGACGCCCTCCTGCACGGCCGTCACCAGTTCGGTGGGGCCCATCAGGTACGTGCCGTCGCCGACCAGCGCCCAGACCGTGCGGTCGGGCGCGGCGAGCCGGACGCCGATGGCGGCGGGGATCTCGTAGCCCATACAGGAGTAGCCGTACTCCACGTGGTACTGCCGGGGCGAGCGGGCGCGCCAGTAACGGTGCAGGTCGCCGGGGAGGGAGCCCGCGGCGTTGATGATCACGTCGTCGTCCCCCACGACGGCGGCCAGCGCGCCGAGGACCTGCGGCTGGGTGGGCGGCGCCTGGTCGTCGGCGGGCAGCAGCACCGATGTGGTGACGTCCGCCCACGCGGCACAGCCCGCCGCGTACTCCTCGCGGTACGCGTCGGTGACGTGGTGTCCGGCGAGAGCGGCGGTCAGTGCGTCGAGTCCGGCGCGGGCGTCGGCGACGAGGGGCAAGCCCGCCATCTTGTGCGCGTCGTCCGCGGAGACGGTGAGGCTGGCGAAGCGCACGCCGGGGTGTTGGAAGAGGGTGCCGGACGCGGTGGTGAAATCGGTCCAGCGGGTGCCGACGCCGAGCACCAGGTCGGCCGTACGGGCGAGGTCGTCGGCGACGGCGGTGCCGGTGTGGCCGATGCCGCCCACGTCGCAGGGGTGGTCGTGGCCCAGTGAGCCCTTGCCCGCCTGGGTGGACGCGACGGGGATGCCGGTCGCGTCGGCGAGCGCGCGCAGGGCGTCCTCGGCGCGGCTGTGGTGCACGCCGCCGCCCGCGACCAGCAGCGGGCGGTGGGCGGCGCGTACGGCGTCCGCCACCTGGGCCAGGGCGTCCGCGTCGGGGGCGGGGCGCGGGATGTGCCAGACGCGTTCGGCGAAGAACTCCTCGGGCCACGCGTACGCCTCGGCCTGTACGTCCTGCGGCAGCGCGAGGGTGACGGCGCCGGTCTTCGCGGGGTCGGTGAGGACGCGCATCGCGTGCAGCGCGGCGGGGATCAGCGCCTCGGGCCTGTGGACACGGTCGAACCAGCGGCTGACGGGCCGCAGCGCGTCGTTCACCGAGATGTCGCCCGCGTCCGGGTGTTCGAGCTGCTGGAGCACGGGGTCGGCGGGGCGGGTCGCGAACGTGTCGCCCGGCAGCAGCAGCACGGGCAGCCGGTTGACGGTGGCGAGCGCGGCGCCGGTGACGAGGTTGGTCGCGCCGGGCCCGATCGATGTCGTGACGGCCTGCGCGGACAACCGGTCGCGCTGCCGCGCGAACCCTACGGCCGCGTGCACCATGGCCTGTTCGCTGCGGCCCTGGAGGTACGGCAGCGGCGCCCCCGCGCCCTGCCCGTTCTCCACGAGTGCCTGTCCGATACCCGCCACGTTCCCGTGACCGAAGATCCCCCAGCACGCCTCGATCAGCCGATGCCGCTCCCCGTCCCGCTCGCTGTACTGCGCGGCCAGGAACCGTACGAGCGCCTGCGCCACTGTCAGGCGGATACTGCTCACCGGTCGGTCTCCTCTCCCTGCGGGGCGGGCGTCCCGTACAGCGGCAGCCGTGGGTCCACCGGCGTGTCCCGCCAGGTGTCGCGCAGCCACGCGTGGTCCGGGTGGTCCTGGATCAGCCAGGCGCGGTCCGGGTCGGGCCCCGCCATGACGTTGAGGTAGTACATGTCGTGCCCCGGAGCCGCCATCGCAGGCCCATGCCAGCCGTCCGGGATCAGCACGGCGTCCCCGCCGCGCACCTCCGCCAGCACGTCGCTGCCCGGCCCGTGCCCCGACGGGGACACGCGCTGGTAGCCGGCGCCCGGTGTCCCGGCGGGGGAGTCGGCGATCTCGAAGTAGTAGACCTCCTCAAGCCGGGACTCCTCGCCCGGCCGCGACGCGTCGTGCTTGTGCGGCGGGTACGACGACCAGTTGCCGCCCGGGGTCAGCACCTCGACGGCGATCAGCCGGTCCGCCGCGAACACCCCGGCCGCCGCGAAGTTGTTGACCTGCCGCGAGCACACCCCGGCGCCGCGCAGCTCGACCGGCACCCCGCCCGCCGGTCCGTACCGCGCCGGGAGCCGCCGCTCGCAGCGCGCCCCGGCCAGCGCGAACCGCCCGCCGCCCGCCGAGGTGACCGTCACCTCCGCGCGACGCGGCACGTACGCGAAGTCGCTGACGCCCGCGAAGACGTCCCGCCGCCCGGTGAGCGCGAACGTCTCCCCGTCCGCCGTCACCTCGCAGCCGCCCGCCAGCGGCAGCACGATCCACTCGCTGTCCCCGGCGGCGTACGTGTGGCTCCCGCCGGGCGCGAGCCGCAGGACGCGCAGCGACGAGTACGCCCACCCGGCCGTGGCGGGCGAGACGTCCAGCAGGTACGGGCCTGACGCGGCCGTCCCGGCGGGCAGATGGAGGTCACTGGTGCCGGACATGGGGCGCTCCTCTCGCGCGGTGGGTGAATGCACAGCAGCGGCGTCACAGCAGAAGCGTCACAGCAGCGACGCGGCGGTGCGGACGGCCTTCGCCACGTCGCCGTCCGGCGGGTACAGCAGCGACCGCCCGACGACGAGACCGCGCACGCCCGGCAGCCGCAGCGCCGCGCGCCACCGCTCGTACATCGCGTCCGGGTCGCCGCGCACGTCGCCGCCCAGCAGGACGGCGGGCAGGGTGGACGCGGACAGGACCCGTTCCATGGCCTCGGGGTCGGTCTGCGCGTCGTCCGTCACGGGGACCTTCAGCCAGGTGTACGCGGAGGTGCCGCCGAGGCCCGACGCGATGGCCATCGACGTCATGACGGCCGCCGCGCCCAGGTCGCTCACCGGCCGCTCGCCCGGCCGCCTGCGGCACAGGAACGGCTCGACGAAGACCGGGAGCCGCCGTTCCGCCATGGCGTCCACCGCGCGCGCCGCCGCCTCCATCGTCGCGACCGAACCGGCGTCGGAGCGGTCGATGCGCAGCAGCAGCTTCCCCGCGTCGAAGCCCCGGCGCTCGATGTCCTGGGCGCGCATCCCCGTGAAGCGGTCGTCCAGTTCGAACGCCGCTCCCGCCAGGCCGCCGCGGTTCATCGAGCCCATGACGACCCGGTTCTCCAGCGCTCCGAGGAGCAGCAGGTCCTCCAGGACGTCGGCGGTGGCCAGCACGCCGTCCACGCCCGGCTGGGCGAGGGCGGTCAGCAGCCGTTCCAGCAGCTCGTAGCGGTCGGCCATGGCCAGCGGCCTGCCGCCGACGGCCAGCGCGCCGCGCGCCGGGTGGTCGGCGGCGACGATCAGCAGCCGTCCCGTGGCGCCCAGGAGGGGGCGGCGGGCGCGCCGCGCGGCGGCCTCGGCGACGGCCTCCGGGTGGCGGCTGCGCACCAGCGGGAGATCGGCGAGGGGGATCGTCACACCTGCTCCTCACGGGAGGCGCCGGCCAGCAGCGCCTCCACCTCCTCGGGGTAGGGCATCGCGGTGGAGCAGGCGAGCCGCCCCGCGACGATGGCCCCGGCGGCGTTGGCGTAGCGCACGGTGCGCGCCGGGTCCCAGCCGGCCAGCAGGCCGTGGCACAGGGCGCCGCCGAACGCGTCTCCCGCGCCGAGGCCGTTGACCACCTCGACCGGGTGCGGCGGCACGTGGGCCACCGTGCCGTCGCGGTGCGCGGCGAGCACGCCGTCCGGGCCCTGCTTGACGACGGCCAGTCCGACCCCGGCGGCCAGGAGCGCGTCGGCGCACTCGCGCGGGGTGTGCGCGCCGGTGGCGACGCGGCACTCGGCCAGGTTGCCCACGGCGACGGTCGCGTGGGCGAGGGCGGCGCGGTAGTGGGGGCGTGCGGCGCCGGGGTCGCCGTCCGGCCAGAACATCGGCCGCCAGTCGAGGTCGAAGACGGTGGCGGTGCCGCCGCCCGCCGCGTGCCGGGCGGCGAGGGCGGCGAGGGTCGCCGTACGGCTCGGCTCGGCACACAGGCCGGTGCCCGTCATCCAGAAGACGCGTGCCCCGGCGATGGCATCCATGTCGAGTTCGTCCGCGCGCAGTTCGAGATCGGGTGCTTTCGGATAGCGGTAGAAGTACAGCGGGAAGTGATCGGGCGGAAAGATCTCGCAGAACGTGACGGGCGTCGGCGGCCCCGGCACGCCCGTCGCCCAGCGCGCGTCCACGCCGAAGTCCGCCAGCGCCTCCCGGCAGTAGTCGCCGAACGGGTCGAGCCCCGTCCGCGTGACGACCGCCGCCGAACGCCCCAGCCGCGCCGCCGCCACCGCCACGTTCGTCGCCGAACCGCCCAGGAACTTCCCGAAGGATTCGACGCGCGCCAGAGGGACACCCGTCTGGAGCGGGTAGATATCGACTCCGATACGACCCATGGTGATGACGTCCACAGCCGCTGCTCCTTCGCTCGCGTACCGGTGCCGTGCCCCCAGGTTCGGCCGGTGCCGGGCCGGGTGTCAATGGTTTGTACTGACATAAAGACAGCAACGCGCACGTGTGATTGACATGTTGTCCTGACAACCTATTGACAGTCCCCCCTCCCGGACGGTTTGCTCCGTTCCACCACCTGCCCCCTCTCCCGGCTCTCTCACAGCCCGGCTCTCTCACAGCGAAGTGAGGTACGGACGATGCAACGGACCAGACCCGTCGCGCTCGCGGCCGCGTGCGCCGCGGGCGCGCTGCTCCTCGCCGGCTGCACCAGCGACACCGGCGGACGCGCCGCCAGGGAACGCGCCGAGGAGGCCGCCGCCGCAGGGCGCGCCGACACCCCGCGCATCACCGTCGCGCTGATCACCCACGGCGCGCCGGGCGACACGTTCTGGGACACCGTCCGCAAGGGCGCGGAACAGGCCGCCGACAAGGACAACGCCGAACTGATCTACGCGGGCGACCCGTCCGCCGCCGAGCAGGCCGCGCTCATCGAGAACGCCGTGGACCAGGACGTCGACGGCATCGCCCTCACCATGCCCGACCCCGAGGCGCTCTCCGGCGCCATAGCCCGCGCCCAGGACGCGGGCATCCCCGTCGTGGGCCTCAACGCGGGCCTGCCCTCCTGGCGCGAGGCGGGCCTGCTGTCGTACTTCGGGCAGGACGAGTCCGTCACCGGCCGCGCCTTCGGCGACCGGCTCAACGACCTCGGCGCCGAGCACGGCGTCTGCGTCGTCCACGAGCAGGGCAACGTCTCGCAGGAGCAGCGCTGCGCCGGTGTCGCCGAGACCTTCGAGGGCGAGCTGGAGACGCTCTACGTGGACGGCACCGACATGCCGTCCGTGCGCTCCACCGTCGAGGCGCGCCTGCGGCAGGACAGCTCGATCGACTACGTCGTCGCGCTCGGCGCGCCCTTCGCCCTCGCCGCCGTCGGGTCGGTCGAGGACGCGGGCAGCGACGCGGGCATCGCCACGTTCGACCTCAACCCCGAGCTGGCGACGGCCATCAGGGACGGCGACATCGCGTTCGCCGTCGACCAGCAGCCGTACCTCCAGGGCTACCTCGCGATCGACGCGCTGTGGCTGCACCGCTTCAACGGCAACGTCAGCGGCGGCGGCGAGGAACCCGTCCTCACCGGCCCCGCCTTCGTGGACGGCGACAGCCTGGAGGACATCGCCGACTACATCGAGAACGGCACCCGGTGACCGCCGCCGCGGCGCCCCCCGCCGCCTCCCGCGCCCCCGCCGCGCTGCGCCGCGCCCTCGCCCGCCCCGGCACGGGCGCCCTCGCCGGGGCGGTCGCCGTCTACCTCCTCTTCTGGGCCGTCGCGCCGCCCTTCCGGCAGTTCGACTCGCTCGCGACCGTCCTCTACCAGTCGTCCACGCTCGGCATCATGGCCGTCGCCGTGGCGCTGCTGATGATCGGCGGCGAGTTCGACCTGTCGGCGGGCGTCGCCGTCGTGACGTCCTCGCTGACGGCGAGCATGGTCGCGTTCCAGTTCACGCTGAACGTCTGGTCGGGCGTGCTCGCCGCGCTCGTCCTCTCCCTCGCCATCGGCGCGTTCAACGGCTTCCTGCTGGTCCGCACCCGGCTGCCCAGCTTCCTCGTCACCCTCGCGACCTTCCTGATGCTCCAGGGCCTCAACATCGCGATCACCAAGACCGTCACGGGAAACGTCGCGACCGACTCCATCCGCGACATGGAGGGATTCCCGGCGGCCGAGGCGGTGTTCTCCTCCACGCTCACCATCGGCGGGACGCACCTGCGCGTCACCGTGCTGTGGTGGCTCGGCTTTGCCGCGCTCGCGAGCTGGGTGCTGCTGCGGACGCGCTTCGGCAGCTGGGTGTTCGCGGTCGGCGGGGACGCGGCGGCGGCGCGGGCGGCCGGGGTGCCGGTCACGTTCGTCCGCGTCACGCTGTTCATGACGGTCGGCTTCGCCGCCTGGTTCGTCGGCATGCACCACCTGTTCGCGTTCAACACCGTCCAGTCGGGCGGCGGCGTGGGCAACGAGCTGCTGTACATCGCGGCGGCCGTCATCGGCGGCTGCCTGCTCACCGGCGGCTACGGCTCGGTCGCCGGGCCCGTCGTCGGCGCGTTCCTCTTCGGCATGGCGTCGCAGGGCATCGTCTACGCCGACTGGGAGCCCGACTGGTTCTCCTTCTTCCTCGGCGCGATGCTGCTGCTCGCCGTCCTGTTCAACCTGTGGATACGCCGCCAGGCCACCAGGAGGTGAACGCCATGACTCACCCTGACCCCCTTGTCGAACTCTCCGGCGTCGGCGTCTCGTACGGCCCCGTGCGCGCCCTGCGCGGCGTGGACCTCACGATCACACCAGGACGCGTCAGCTGCGTCCTCGGCGACAACGGCGCGGGCAAGTCCACGCTGATCAAGGTCGTTTCCGGCCTCCACCGCCACACCGAGGGCGAACTGCGCGTGGACGGCGCCCCCGTACGCCTCGCCTCCCCCCGGCAGGCCATGGACCTGGGCATCGCCACCGTCCACCAGGACCTCGCCACGCTCCCGCTGATGCCCGTGTGGCGCAACTTCTTCCTCGCCCGCGAACTGACGCGCGGACGCGGCCCGTTCCAGCGCCTCGACATCCCGCGCATGAAGCGCGTCGCCGACGAGGAACTGCGCGGCATGGGCATCGCCCTCGACGACCTCGACCAGCCCGTCGGCTCGCTGTCCGGCGGGCAGCGGCAGTCCGTGGCCATCGCGCGCGCCGTCCACTTCGGGGCGCGCGTCCTCGTCCTGGACGAGCCGACGGCGGCCCTCGGCGTCAAGCAGTCGGGCGTCGTCCTGCGGTACGTCGCCGCCGCGCGCGACCGCGGCCTCGGCGTCGTCCTCGTCACGCACAACCCGCACCACGCGTACCTCGTCGGCGACCACTTCACGGTGCTGCGCCTCGGCGAGGTCGAACTGAGCGCTGGCCGCGACGCGGTGACGCTGCCCGAGCTGACCGGCCACATGGCCGGCGGCGCCGACCTGGACGCCCTCCGCCACGAACTCGCCGCGCCCGCACCCCAGGGCGCCCCCGCGCGACAGAACAGGAGCACGGACAGATGAGCACAGCACTGGACCGCATCCGCGTCGGCTCCGCCCCCGACTCCTGGGGCGTGTGGTTCGCCGACGACCCCCAGCAGGTGCCCTGGCAGCGCTTCCTGGACGAGGTCTCCACCGCCGGGTACGAGTGGGTCGAGCTGGGCCCGTACGGCTACCTCCCCACCGACCCGGCCGTCCTGCGCGACGAGCTGGACCGCCGCGGCCTGCGCGTCTCCGCCGGGACCGTCTTCACCGCCCTGCACCGCGGCCCGGCCGTCTGGGACGGGACGTGGGAGCACGTGTCGGGCGTCGCGCGCCTCGCGAAGGCGACGGGCGCGCGGCACCTCGTCGTCATACCCGAGTTCTGGCGCGACCAGGTGACGGGCGCGCCGCTGGAGTCCGACCGGCTGACCGCCGAGCAGACCGCCGACCTCGCCGCCGGGATGGAACGCCTCGGGCGCGCCGTCCGCGACACGTTCGGCCTGCGGATCGTCGTCCACCCGCACGCGGACACGCACATCGACGGCGAGGAGGCCGTCGCCCGTTTCCTCGACGCCACAGACCCCGAGGACGTCGCCCTGTGCCTCGACACCGGGCACTACGCGTACTGCGGCGGCGACACCCTCCAGCTGATCCGCACCTACGGCGAACGCGTCGGCTACCTCCACCTCAAACAGGTGAACCCGGCGGTGCTGGCCGAAGTGCGGGCGGAGAAGCTGCCGTTCGGCCCGGCCGTGCGGCGCGGCGTGTTCAGCGAGCCGCCCGCCGGGGTGCCCGACCTGCCGCCGGTGCTGGCGGCGGCGCAGGCCCTCGGCACGGACCGGGACGTGGAGCTGTTCGCCATCGTCGAGCAGGACATGTACCCGTGCCTGCCCGACCAGCCGCTGCCCATCGCCAGCCGCACGCGCCGCTTCCTGTCCGCCTGCGGCGCCTGACCCCGCCCGCCTTTCCCCGCCCCGCCCCGCCCCACCCACCCGCACGAGGAACGTGACCATGACGCACCACACCGCCCCCCTCGGCGTCGCCGTGATCGGCGCAGGAACGATGGGGGCCGACCACGTCCGCCGCCTCGACCACGCCGTCGCGGGCGCCCGCGTGGCCGCCGTCGCCGACACCGACGGCGACCGCGCGCGGGAGCTGGCCGGCCCGATCGAGGGCTGCGCCGCGCACACCGACCCGGCCGCCGCGATGGCCGCGCCCGGCGTGGACGCCGTCCTCATCGCCTCACCGGGGCCCGCCCACGAGGCGGCGCTGCTCACCGCGCTCGACCGGGGCCTGCCCGTCCTGTGCGAAAAGCCCCTCACCCCCGACCCCGAGGGCGCGCTGCGCGTACTGGCGGCGGAGGAGAAGCTCGGCTCGCGCCGCGTGCAGGTCGGCTTCATGCGGCGGTACGACAGCGAGTACGTCCAGCTCGCCGCGCTCCTCGCGAGCGGCGAGCTGGGCCGTACGCTGCTGATGCACTGCCGCCACCGCAACGTCTCCGTGCCCCCGTACTTCACCGACGCGTCGCTGATCAACGACTCGGTGGCGCACGAGTTCGACGCCGCCCGCTGGCTCCTCGGCCAGGAGATCACGGCCGTCCAGGTCTTCCGCCCCACCCCGAGCGCGCACGCGCACGCCGGTCTCGGCGACCCGCAGCTCGTCGTCTTCGAGACGGACGGCGGCGCCGTCGTGGACGTCGAGATCTTCGCGGGCAGCGGCTTCGGCTACCAGGTGCAGGCCGAGGCGGTGTGCGAACGCGGCACGGCCCGCATCGGCGACGCGCACGGCATGCTCGTGAACGCGGCGGGCCGCTGGGGCGGGCCGGTCGACCAGCACTACCTGACGCGCTTCGCCGACGCGTACGACCGCGAGGTCCGCGCCTGGGTGGACGCGACGCGGCGGGGCGAGGTCACGGGCGCGAGCACGTGGGACGGGTACGCCGTCGCCGCCGCCTGCGCGGCCGGGACGGAGGCCCAGCGCATCGGCCGCCGGGTCGCCGTGGACATGATCGACATGCCGCGCCGCTACCGCCGCTGACGCCGATACGCTGTGCCGGTACCAAGGGAAAGGCCGCTCGTGGACGTGCAGTTCAGCATCGACCGCACCAGCCCGGTGCCGCTGTACTTCCAGCTCTCCCAGCAGCTCGAAGCCGCCATCGGACGCGGCGACCTGCCCCCGGGATCACTGCTGGGGAACGAGATCGACCTCGCCGGACGCCTCGGCCTGTCGCGGCCGACCGTCCGGCAGGCCATCTCGGCCCTGGTGGACAAGGGCCTCCTGGTGCGCCGCCGGGGCGTCGGCACACAGGTCGTCCACACCGAGGTGCGCCGTTCGCTCGAACTGAGCAGCCTCTACGACGACCTGGCGTCGGCGGGCCGCCGCCCCGCGACCCGCGTCCTCGCCCTCGGCGTCGTCCCGGCCGCCGCCGGTCCTGCGGCGGCCCTCGGCCTCGCGGAGGGCGACGACGTCCTGCGGATGGAACGCCTGCGCCTCACCGGCGACGAGCCCATCGCGTACCTGACCAACCACCTCCCGGCCCACCTCCTGCGCCCGGCCGCCGCCGACCTGGAGGCCACCGGCCTCTACCGCCTGCTGCGCATGGCCGGGACGACGCTGCACAGCGCCCGCCAGACCATCGGCGCCCGCGCGGCGACACCGGAGGAAGCCCACCTGCTCGCCGAACCCCCGGGCGCGCCACTGCTGTACATGACCCGCACGGCCTTCGACGACAAGGGCCACGTCGTGGAACACGGCACGCACCTCTACCGGGCGTCGCGCTACTCGTTCGAACTCCAGCTGCTGATGCGCTCCTGATGAACGGCACATGACGGCCCATTGCCCCCCATGCCAATCACATGAGCACCCCCCACCCCCCGTTGACGCACCCCCCACAACAGGCGAGAGTCATCACGACGCACCCCGCACACGGCCGTGTGCCCGAGTGGTTCAGGGGCTCGCCTGCAAAGCGAGTTACACGAGTTCGATTCTCGTCACGGCCTCTTCTCCCGCCGCTGCTCGACCGCAGGTCGCAGCGGCATGGGGTGGTTCGGGGGCCAACGGGGACGAAGGCCGCCGAGGTGCCGAAGGCGGCAGGTGTCGCACCGCATGCTCCGACCGGGTTCTCGGGACTTTCACCGAGCCGGTGCCAGACTGGTCGCATGCAGGACAACTACTTCTCACTGACCCGTGTGCGGCTACGGCACTACAGGAGCATCGCTGCGGCCGACGTGGAGTTGGGCCGGCTCCTGATCACTCGATCTGGATCGACGTAGCTCAACCTTTCCGGCTCGACTCCGGGAGGATGCGCAAACCCGATGAGCTGGCGAAGGCCGTGCGACTTCAGGAGGTTCGGGTCAAAGGCAGGCCAGGGGGAGTGCTGATCGTTCGAGACGGTGACGACAGCGATATTCAATGCCCCGTGGAATTGGCTCGTCTGATAGCGCCCCAGGCGGGCAATTTCTCGGTGCCCGTGGAGGTGGTGATCGCCTGTCGCGAGTATGAGGCTTGGTTTCTCGCGTCCGCGCACTCCCTGCGGAGTCATCCAGCAGTCCGGGACAACGCTGTCGCCCCAGCGAATCCGGAGGCGAAGCGCAACGCGAAGGCTCAGCTGGAATCGATGATGAACGAGTCGTACAAGGAGACGCTGCATCAAGCGAAGTTCTCCTCCATGATTGACTTGACCACGGCTTCAGAGAAGAGCCGCTCGTTCAGAAGGATGATCCATGCTGTGGAGAAGCTCATCGGATTGCCGGAGAGCTGAGCGGCGCGGAGCCGGTTGCCGGAGGGGCCCGTTGACGGCCGGCGGACGGGCAGAAGGGATGTCCGGCAGACCTGCGGAGCGAGTGCCCGAGGCGCGGCGGCGGGTCGTGTCTGATGGGGCGGCAGTTACGCTGGTCGCGCGGTAGCGCGCTCGGCGCCGTCCGTTCTCCCGGGTGCGCACATCCCGAGGGGACAGGAGCGGGTCGAGGGGCGGCATCGCGGACGAAGGCGCTTGGCCCTGTTCCTCGACGATGGCGAGCACGACATGCCCAAGGCGTACGAGGTCATCGCCGATGACCTGCGGCGGAAGATCGAGGACGGCCGGTGGCGGCCGGGCGATCGGCTGCCGTCGGAAGAGGAGCTGCGGCGCACCTACGGCAAGGGGGCGCCCACCGTCCGGCAGGCTCTGGCCGAACTCCAGACCGAAGGGCTGATCGACAAGCGGCACGGCAAGGGCACCTTCGTCCGCGTCCCCCGTCGCCCCGTCCTGCGGACCAACGAGCGGCACCAGTGGGAGAAGAACCGCGCGCGCCGGAGCGAGGAGGTGCGTGCCGGGACCGGTGTGACGGAGCGTGACACCGGCCTGACCGTCGACGATCTCGACTTCAGCGCCGACTACCACGAGATCGAGGCCGGCGAGGAACTCGCCGGGCAGTTCGACGTACCGGTCGGCACGGTCATCCTGGAGCGTGTGTACCGGACCCGGTACGCCGTCGAGCCGGCTCCGTTCAACCTGACCTCCTCCTACCTGGTGCGGGACACGGTGGCGGCCAATCCGAAGCTGCTCGACGCGGCCAACGAGCCGTGGCCCGGCGGCACCCACAACCAGCTGCGCACCGTGGGCATCGAGTTGGACCGGATCGTCGAGGAGGTCGTCGCGGCCCGTCCGCCCACGCCCCAGGAGGCGCGGGAACTCGGCATGTCCCCCGGCATGGCGGTCATCCACCTGCGCAAGAAGTGCGTCGACACCACGGGGCGGGTGGTGGAACTGTCGGACATCATCCTGCCAGGGGACCGTACCCGCCTGCGGTTCGTCACCCCACTGGAGCGTTGGTCATGACCTACAAGCCGCAGGTCGTGACGGTCGTGACCGCCGTCCACGCGCCCAGTGCACCCTTCCTCGTCGAGGCGTACGAGTCGTTGCGCGCGCAGGAGCTTCCCGCCGGGTGGGAATGGCAGTGGGTGATTCAGGAGGACGGCGCGACGGATCTCGTCACCCAGGCCGTGCCCGACGATCCCCGCATCAGCTTCGGCCAGGGCCGCCCCGGCGGACCCGGGGTCGCCCGGACGATGGGCCTGGCACGGGCCGAGGGCGCGTACCTCAAGGTTCTCGACTCCGACGACATACTCGCCCCCGGGGCGCTCGCCCGCGACCTGGCCGTCCTCACCGCGCGCCCGGACATCGGCTGGACCGCCTCCCGCGCGTTCGACCTGCTGCCGGACGGCACCACTCTGAGCTTCGACCAGGACCCGGACGAGGGCCCGATACGGCGCGGCACCGTGTTCCGGCACTGGCGGGCCGACGACCACCGCCCGCACATCATCCCCGGCTCGATGTGCGCGCGGACCGGACTGGTGCTCGCCCTGGGAGGGTGGATGGCGCTGCCGGCCTCGGAGGACACCGGTCTCCTGCTGGCCCTGAACACCGTCTGCGACGGGTGGTTCATCAGGGAGGCGGGGCTGTACTACCGCAAGTGGCCCGGCCAGGTGACCAGCCAGGCCGCGCACCGGGACACGGCGGAACGCACCGCCCGCGCCGCCGTCGCCGAGGCACGCGTCAGGGCGCTGGAAGCGCTGCCCGCCTGGCGCTTCCCCACCACGGACGGCTGACCGGGAGGACCCCTCACAACTGCTGCTGCTCGACTCCCGGCGGCAGTAGGCACGGGGTCTTGACGACGAACAGCAACTGGGACGCGCCGCTGTCCTGCACCGTGACGCCTTGATGATCCTGCGGATGCCAGGCGTCGAGCGCATTGGCGGGGTCCTCCGAGGGGTCGGACCGATAGCCCTGGATTTCCAGTCCTCGCTCCTCCAGGTCGGCACGGATCGCACGCACCGCTTCCGCCCGGCGTTCCGGTTCGATGTCCGCCCAGACGGAGTACCGGTGGGTGAAACGCCCATCGTCCGCCATCTCGTAGTTCTCCCCTACACAGTGAAAAAATCGCGCTCGCACTGTGCCGATGTCGATACGGGCCTGGGCCGTCCGCGCCATGGACTCAGTCCAATGGGCGGCCCACTCCTCGGCCTCTTCCTCGCTCATCCGGGGCAGCGGGTCGTTGATCCCGTCTCCACTCCCGCCGTCTCCACAGCTGGTCAACAGCCCTCCCACGAGTAAAGCGACGAGTACTCCGGCAAGCGGCTTCACGGCTCCCGCACCTCGTTCAACGGTCGGTCCCCGGCGATGATCCGGCCCATGTTCTCCAAGGACTGGCTTCCCCCTGTCCAGTAGCCGCTGTGTCCTGAGGTGTCCACCGGCATCGTCCGAGCCCCGAACGCGGGTTCCTGTGGGGCAGCTCCGAGCGTCAGCCCCGAAAGATGGTTCGACACCAGGTCATCCTCCGCAGCGCCCACCCACAGGTGGTCGGGTGACACATGAAGGTCGTCCGCGCGGTCCACCGTCAGGCCAGGGCTGCCGACGACGATGACATCATCCGCGCCGAGACCCCGACCACTGCCATCTGCCGCTCCCACGGTCGTGGACCCGTAACTGTGACCGATCACGGTGAGGTGGCCGCTCTCTTTCTCGTACGCCGCGCGTAGGCCAGCCGTGAGGTCGCGTAGATCCGCTGCCCCGTCCTCGGCACGCTCCCGGGTCAGGACACTGTCGGAAAGTTCTGGTGCGTCATATCCGAGCCATGAGATCACTGCCACCGAACCGCGCTCTTGATCCTCTGCGGCCGCTCGCATGGCCGACGATCTGTTGAGCAGCGACGGAAAGTTGTGCAGGTCGTTGCCTGTGCCCGGGACCATGACGGCTGTGTGGGCGGCGGTGTCGGGGTTGCCCTCGGCGACGATGGCCCGGCCGTCCTGGCCGGTGCCGAAGCCGAGCAGGTAGAGCCGTTCGGCCTCGGGCGCGTCCGCCCGTGCGTCCAGGGTGGACTGCAACCGGGTGAGGCCCGAGTGGATGATCTCGTCGTGAATTCCGAGAGATCTCTCGTTCAACCGGTATTCGTCCAGCTGAGCGGTCAGGGCAGCGCGGTTGGCCTGGTCGCGGATGTGGGCCGGCAGGCCGTCGAGTGCTCCGATTTCCAGGGGGTGTGCGGCGAGTAGCAGTTCGCGGTCCACCGCGTTGAGATGAGACCACCACGCGGCCGCGCGTTCCGCGGATTCACCGGTGGGAATGTCGGACTCGCCGAATCCGATGCCGATGTCACCGGTGATCCTTTCCCCCGCCTCTTCAACGCTCTGCGCGCCGTATTCCTTGTCCAGGGTGAACCAGTCGATCTCCCGCAGCGCACGCCATGCCTCGCCGCTCGCGTCGTGCGCCTCCTGGAGGGCCGCCGCGATGCGGTCCCGGAATGCCGCGACCTCCTCCGCGTCCCGCAGGGCCATGTCCTCGTCGGGCAGGTTCCGGTACGCGGGCGATGTCGCCCGGGGTTCGACCGTGCCGGAGGGAGTGACGCGATGCCCCGCCTCCTCCGCCTCCGCGACGGTGTTCCGCAAGCGCTCCTGTGCCGCCTGCATGCCGACGCGGGCGTGATGCATGACGCCCGCGATCAGCAGGACGTTCCGTTGCGCCGTGAGCAGCATGCTGCGGGTCACCCGCATGGCGTGGAGGCCGCTCCGCGCGGCTTCGCCCTCCCAGCCGGCCTCTTCGAGCGGCGCGGACACACGGGCCGTCGAGGTGTCGTGCGCCGTACGGCACGCCTCCCCCAGCCGGCGCCAGGACGTCACAGCCCTGCCGAGCGGGGAGAAGTCCTGGTTGAGGAGTTCGCGGAAGGACTCGGGCATCAGACGGTGCCCCATCCCCGGAACCGCTCCCGGATCTCCTCGTCCAGTGCGCTCGACCCGGTGGCCGCCATCCGAAGCCCGGCGGCGTGTTCGCGCAGCCTGTCGGCGAGGTCGGACAGCGCGGCCCCCCAGCCTTCGCCGCTCGGTGCAAGCTGTTCGCCGATCGACCAGGCGCGCAGCGCGGCGGCGGCTGCGGCGATGTCCTCCACCGCCCGGTTCAGCACCGGCCGTAATTCCTCTTCCACCTCGGCAGATGCCGACGCGGACGCGTATAACTCCCCGGGCGGGAAATTCACGTCCTGTACCGCCCCGAGCGCGCGTGGATGATCATTCGCCGCATTCGAGGCCGTCTGGATTTCCGCCCATTCCTCGTCCCACCCCACGCTTTGCCCCCTCAGTCAAAGACGTGGAAGGCAATATACGGCGCGGTGTCCGGCGTGTCAGCAGGGCAGAGGAACGGGCGATCACATGGCGGCGTGTTTGCGGAGTGATTCGGCCAGTGGGCCCTCGCCTGTCACCGTCAGGGCGCCCGAGGTGAGGGCTTCGGTGGGGGAGAGGGTGCCTTCTGACAGGGCGAGGCAGGTCGGTGTGGACAGGGTCAGTGTCGCGTCGGCTGCGGTGGGGGAGTGGTCGCGGCCGTAGAGGGGGGTGCCGGGTGGGAGGGTGCCGAGGCGCAGGTGGAACGTGCCGTCGGGGAGTGTGATGTCCAGCACGCCGGACTCGTCGCCCGCCAGGGGGGCGAGGCGGGCCAGCAGGGGCAGCGCGTACCAGTGGGCCCGCACCGCGTCGGTCGGGCGCGCGGTGCCGAGCGCGGGGCCGCCCCACACCGCGAGCGCGGTGAGGACGGGGAGCAACGCGGCGCCGCGTTCCGTCAGTTCGTACGCCGAGCCGGTCGCGGGCGGGGGGAGCTTGCGGCGGCTCAGCACGCCGTCCCGTTCCAGGTCGCGCAGCCGCGACGCCAGCATGTCCGTGCTGATGCCCGGCAGGTCCGTCCACAGGTCCGTGTACCGCAGCGGCCCGGCCAGCAGCTCCCGCACGATCAGCAGCGACCAGCGGTCACCGACCGTGTCGAGAGAACGGGCGAGCGCGCAGTACTGGTCATAGCTTCGGCGTGGCATGGGGCGAGTGTAGAGAGATGTGGTTGGACTTTCCAAGTCATCACTTGGTAGAACCAAGTAACGCACGCACTGGGAGGTCGCCGCATGGAGTTCCGGCAGTCGAGCAAACTCGCCGACGTCTGCTACGAGATCCGCGGACCGGTCATCGAACACGCCGACGCGCTGGAGGAGGCCGGGCACAGCGTGCTGCGCCTCAACACCGGCAACCCCGCGCTCTTCGGCTTCGAGGCGCCGGAGGAGATCCTCCAGGACATGATCAGGATGCTGCCCCAGGCGCACGGCTACACCGACTCGCGCGGCATCCTCCCCGCGCGCCGCGCCGTCGCGCAGCACTACCAGGAACGCGGCCTCACCGACGTCGGGGTGGACGACGTGTTCCTCGGCAACGGCGTCTCCGAGCTGGTCTCCATGGCCGTGCAGGCGCTGGTCGAGGACGGCGACGAAATCCTCATCCCCGCCCCGGACTTCCCCCTGTGGACCGCCGTCACGACCCTCGCGGGCGGCAAGGCGGTGCACTACGTGTGCGACGAGTCCGCCGACTGGTACCCCGACCTGGACGACATGGCGGCGAAGATCACCGACCGCACCCGCGCCGTCGTGATCATCAGCCCCAACAACCCGACGGGCGCGGTCTATCCGCGCGAGATCCTGGAGGGCATCCTCGACCTCGCCCGCCGCCACCACCTGATGGTGTTCTCCGACGAGATCTACGACAAGATCCTCTACGACGACGCCGAGCACCTCAGCCCCGCCGTCCTCGCCCCCGACGTGGTGTGCCTGACGTTCAGCGGCCTGTCGAAGGCGTACCGCGTCGCCGGGTTCCGCTCCGGCTGGGTCGTCGTCTCCGGGCCGCGCCGGCACGCCGCGAACTACCTGGAGGGGCTGACGATGCTGGCGTCCATGCGGCTGTGCGCCAACGCGCCCGCCCAGTACGCCATCCAGGCCGCGCTCGGCGGGCGGCAGAGCATAACGGACCTCGTCCTGCCGGGCGGCAGGCTGCACGAGCAGCGCGACGTCGCCTGGCGCACGCTGAACGACATCCCCGGCATCTCGTGCGTCAAGCCGCGCGGCGCGCTGTACGCGTTCCCCCGCATCGACCTGTCGGTGCACGGCATCCACGACGACGAGCGCTTCGTCCTCGACCTGCTGCTGCGCGAGAAGATCCAGGTCGTCCAGGGCACCGGCTTCAACTGGCCGCGCCCCGACCACTTCCGCATCCTCACGCTGCCGCGCGCCGACGACCTCGTGTCCGCGATCAGCCGCATCGGACGGTTCCTGAGCGGCTACCGGCAGTCGTGACGCCCCACTGATCCCGCCGCACACTTTTACGAACCCCCGCACCCCGGGTAACACATCAGCGTCTCAACTGCTGCGTCTCGACGAGGAGATGGCTGATGGGAAAGCTCACCTGGCGCGTCCGCGCGCTGGCCGGGACGGTGGTCCTCGGCTCGGCGCTCACCGCCTGCGGCGGCGGTTCAGGCGGGGACGGCGGTGGGGGCGCGCAGCTCACCATCTCCGCGAACGCGGTCGCCGGCGGCAAGAACACCGAGGAAGCCGAGTGGATCGAGGAGTGGGTGATCCCCGCCTTCGAGGAGGCGCAGGCCGCCCAGGGCGTCGAGGTGGACGTCTCCTTCGAGCCGAGCGGCGTGGACGACGAGCAGTACAAGACCCGGCTCGCGCTCGACCTCCAGGCGGGTTCCGGGCCCGACGTGATGACGCTGGACGGCATCTGGGTCGGCGAGTTCGCGCAGGCCGGGTACATCGAGCCGCTGCCCGCCGCGACCCAGGAGTGGGACGGCTGGGCGCAGATCCCCGAGGCCGTCCAGCAGTTGGCGACGTACGACGGCGAGCGGTACGGCATCCCCTGGGGCACGGACGGCCGCGTCCTCTTCTACAACAAGACGCTGTTCGAGGAGGCCGGGCTGCCCGCCGACTGGCAGCCCACCAGCTGGGACGACGTGCTCGCCGCCGCCGAGGCGCTGGGCGGACTCGGCCCGCTGGACGACATCGTGCCCCTCCAGCTCAACGCGGGCACGGCCATGGGCGAGGCCACCACCATGCAGGGCCTCCTGCCGCTGCTCGCCGGCACCGGCGAGGAGATCCACGACGGCGAGACGTGGACCGGCGCCGGCGACGGTCTCGTCCAGGCACTCGGGCTGTACGAGGACGTGTACGGCGGCGGGCTCGGCGATCCGGTGCTCCAGCAGGAGACGCAGGGCCGCGACCGGTCGTTCGCCCGGTTCGCCGAGGGCCGCGTCGGCATCCTCGTGGAGGGCGACTACTTCTGGCGCAGCGTGCTCAACCCGGACGGCGGCACCGCGCCGATGGCCGACCGCGACGAGGCCGTGGGCTGGGCGCGCATCCCCGCCGTGCGGCCGGGCGCCGGGGTCGGCGGGCAGGACTTCGTGAGCATGTCGGGCGGCAGCGTCCGCGTCGTGGACCCCGCCTCCGACAACGCGGAACTGGCGTACGAGCTGCTGGAGTTCATGAACTCCGCGGCGGCCATCACCGCCGCCGTCGGCGACAGCGCCCGCATCACGGCGCGCGACGACGTCAACGCCGAGGTCCTCGCGGGCGATCCGCTGCTCACCTACATCGCCGACGAGGTCCTGCCGATCACCACCTTCCGCCCGCCGCTCGCCGAGTACCCGCAGGTCTCGGTACTGCTCCAGGAGGCCACCGCCGCCGTCGCCGCCGGGGACAGCTCCCCGCGCGAGGCCGCCGACGCGTACGCCGAGGGGCTCGCGGAGGTCACCGGCCGTGGCGACTGACGCCGCCGGGCTCGGCCGCCGCAGGGCGGCGGTGTTCGTCGCCCCCGCCCTGCTGCTCGTCGCGGGATTCCTGGTCTTCCCCGCGCTGTGGACGGTCTACCTCGGCGCCACCGACTACCAGCTCACCGGACTCGCCGCCGCCGACCCGCAGTTCACCGGCCTCGACAACGTCCGGCGCGCCCTGGACGAGGACCAGTTCACGCACTCCCTGGGCCTCACGCTCCAGTTCGTCGTCGGTTCGGCCGTCATCGGCCAGGCGCTGCTCGGCTTCACCATCGCCTGGCTGCTGCGCGACCGCACGGGCCCGCTGCGCCGCATCGTCGAGGCCCTGGTCCTGCTGGCGTGGATCCTGCCCAGCTCCGTCGTGGCGTTCCTGTGGATCGCGCTGCTCGACCGCGACGGCGGCACGCTCAACACCCTGCTCGGCACGGGCAACACCGCCTGGCTCGTGGAGCACCCCATGGCGTCGATCATCGTCTTCAACATCTGGCGCGGCACCGCGTTCTCGATGATGCTGTACGCCGCCGCGCTCGGCACCGTCCCGCCGTCCCAGCTGGAGACCGCGCGCCTCGCGGGGGCCTCCGCCTGGCAGCAGCTGCGCGACGTCGTCCTGCCCCGCATCCGGGGGCACGTCCTGACGAACCTGCTGCTGATCAGCCTGTGGACGTTCAACGACTTCACGCCCTTCCTGCTCACCGGCGGCGGACCCGGCGACGAGACCGAGGTCATGCCCGTCTTCATCTACAAGACGGCGCTCTTCGGCGGCGAACTCGGCTACGGCGCCGCCCTGTCCGTCCTCATGCTGCTGATCAACCTCGTGATCGCCCTCGTCTACACCCGGCTGCTGCGCGCACGCGAGGAGGCCGCGTCATGAGCCCCCGCCAGGCCGTACGGACCATCCTGCGCTACACGTTCATCTGCCTGCTGATGGCCTTCTTCGCCCTCCCCCTGCTGTGGCTGGCCTTCGCGCCCTTCGACCGCGCACCGCAGATCGCCGTCTCCCTGCCGCAGTTCACCCTCGACAACTTCCGCGAGCTGCTCGACAACGAGAACGCGCTCCGCTCCCTGCGCAACTCCCTGCTGCTCGCGGCCGGTACGGGCGCGGTCGTCGTCACGCTCAGCGCCCTCGCCGCGTACGCCCTCAGCCGCGTCCGCCTCCCCGGGCGCGACGCGCTGCTCTACCTGCTGCTGCTCCTGTCGTCCATCGTCACCGGCACCGCCGCGATGGTCCCGCTGTTCAACCTCGCGTACGAGCTGGACCTCATCGACTCCCAGCTCGGCGTCATCCTCGTCCTGTCGGGCGGGCTGCTGCCCAGCGCGATCTTCATCCTCAAGGACTTCACCGACGCGACCCCACGCTCGTACGAGGAGTCGGCGCGCGTTTTCGGCGCGTCACCGCTCCAGATCGTCCGGCACATCGTCGTCCCCGTGATCCGCCCGGGGCTCGCCACGATCGGCGTGTGGTCCGTCGCCCAGGTCTGGGGGAACTTCCTGATCCCCTTCCTCCTGCTGCGCTCGCCGGAGAAGTCCCCGGCCGCCGTGGTGATGTACACGTTCTACACCGAGGGCGGCCAGCCCGACCTGGCGCTGATCTCGACGTTCTCGCTGCTGTACTCGCTGCCGGTGGTGCTGATGTTCCTGCTCGTCTCGTCCCGGTACGGATTCCGGTTCCACGGAGGGATCAAACGCTGATGGCCGCCATCGACCTGTCGGGACTGACCAAGGACTACCCCGGCGGCGTACGCGCCCTCGACGGCATCGACCTGACCGTCGGGGACGGCGAGTTCTTCGCGCTGCTCGGCCCGTCCGGCTGCGGCAAGACGACGCTGCTGCGCACCATCGCGGGACTTGAGGAGGCCACGGGCGGCGCCGTCCGCATCGGCGGCGCCGACGTGACGCGCACCCCGCCGGGCCGCCGCGACGTCGCCATGGTCTTCCAGGACTACGCCCTCTTCCCCCATATGACGGTGACCGACAACATCGCCTACCCCCTGCGCATCCGCAAGGTTCCCGCCGCGCAGCGCGCCGAGAAGGCGGACGAGACCGCGCGCGAGCTGGGCCTCGGCGACCATCTGGCGCGCCGCCCGGGGCAGTTGTCAGGCGGCCAGCAGCAACGCGTCGCCCTTGCCCGCGCGATGGCCTGCCACCCCAGCGCGTTCCTCTTCGACGAGCCGCTGTCCAACCTCGACGCGCGCATGCGCCTCGAAGCCCGCACGTTCCTCAAGCGCCTCCAGCGCGACCTGAACGTCACCACCGTCTTCGTCACCCACGACCAGGCCGAGGCACTCGCGCTCGCCGACCGCATCGCCGTGCTGGAGTCGGGCCGCATCCGCCAGACCGGCACCCCCGCCGAGATCTTCCGGCGGCCCGCCAACACGTTCGTCGCCTCCTTCATCGGCTCCACGCCGATGAACCTCCTGCCCGGCACCGTCGAACGCGGCGGCGGCCATGTGACGGTCGGCGGCGTGCCGCTCCCCGCCGGACCCGCGCGCGCCACGCTCACCGGCGGCGAGGAGGTGACGTACGGCATCCGCCCCGAGTACCTCACGTTCAGCGGCACGCCAGGACCGGGCGGCGGGGCGCTGCCCGGGACCGTCACCGTCGTGGAGAACATGGGCAGCACCCAGCTCGTCACCCTCGAAGGCCCCGCCGGGACGGTCCAGGTCGTCGTCCCCGAGGACACGCCCGCCGAGCCGGGCGGCGAGGGGTACGCCGTGCCCCGCTCGGACCGCGTGCTGCTCTACCGGGACGGTCAGCTGGTCGCCTGACCGTCGTCGAGCCGCTGGTACCGGCGGCCGCGCGCCGTCAGGATCAGCGCCGCGCCCAGCGCGGACACCACCGAGCCGAGGAGGACCCCCATCTTCACCTCGGCCTGGAGCACCCCGGCGTCCGCGAACGCCAGCTCGGTCACCAGCAGCGAGACGGTGAAGCCGACGCCCGCCAGCATCGCGCCGCCCAGGACGTCGAGCCAGCCGATGTCGGGGCTGAGGCGGGCGCCGGTGAACCGTTCCGTCAGCCAGGCGGCGCCGAACACGCCGACCGTCTTGCCCACGAACAGGCCGCACAGCACGCCAAGCGCCTCGGGCTGCCGCACCAGATCGGACAGCGTGCCGCCCGACACGTGCACCCCGGCCGCGAACAGCGCGAACACCGGCACCGCCAGGCCCGCCGACAGCGGGTGCAGCAGATGGCCGATGTGCTCGGCGGGCGCGTCCTTCTCGTAGGGCCCCGGCGTCGCGCGCAGCAGCAGCCCCATCGCCACACCGGCGATCGTCGCGTGCACACCGCTGTGGTACATCAGCGTCCAGATCGCCAGCGCCAGCGGCACGTACACGTACCAGCCGCGTACCCGGAGGCGGGCGTGCAGCAGCCAGAACAGCACCAGCCCCGCCACCGCGCCGCCCAGCGCCGCCATGTCGATCGACGACGAGAAGAAGAGGGCGATCACCGTGATGGCGATCAGGTCGTCCACGATGGCCAGCGTCAGCAGGAACGTGCGCAGCGCCGACGGCAGGTTCCGCCCGACGACCGCCAGCACCCCGAGGGCGAACGCGATGTCCGTCGCCATCGGCACGGCCCAGCCGTCCATCTGCCCGCCCCCCACGCCGGCGAACACCGTGTACACCACGGCGGGGACCACCATGCCGCCCACCGCCGCGACGATCGGCAGCACCGCCGCCGCCGGGCGCCGCAGCTCCCCGACGGTCAGCTCACGCTTCAGCTCTGTGCCCGCGACGAAGAAGAACACCGCGAGCAGCCCGTCCGACGCCCAGTGCCCCACCGACAGGTCGAGCCCGAGGAACGGCACGGCCAGGTGGTGGTCACGGACGTCCTCGTACACGTCGCCGAGCGGCGAGTTCACGAGGACAAGCGCCAGCGCCGCCGCGGCGAGCAGCAGCATGCCGCCGGTGGTCTCCAGGCGCAGGTACTCGGCGACGCTGCGCCGGTCGCGTTCACGGGCGGCGTCCGACCCGGGGTCGGGACGCAGGCGCAGGAAGACGGGCAGGGGACGGCGGCGCGGCATACGGCGGGGCCTCTCACGGGTCGGCACGGAACGCCACGCCGTCGCGCGTGACGCTGCCGACCAGACTTCCCGGCGCACCTTCGCCGTTTCAATCGAACAGATCTTGACGGCGCCTTTACAGCCTAACCCGTCGCCCACGTCAGTTCAGCTCCGTGAACGCCTCGACCGCCTGCGTGCGGCCCGTCACGATGATCACATCCCCCGGCTCCACGACGGTCTCCGCCGTCGCGTGCGTGAAGTCCTGCCCGGGACGCTTGATGCCGACGACCGTCACCCCGTGCTTCGTCCGCACCGCGCTCACCCCCAGCGGCACCCCCGTCGCCACGTCCGGCGCCACCGTCTTGACCAGCGCGAAGTCGTCGTCGAACTCGATGAAGTCCAGCATCCGCCCCGTCACGAGGTGCGCCACGCGCTCGCCCATCTCGTGCTCCGGCAGCACGACGTGGTGCGCCCCCAGGCGTTCGAGGATCTTCCCGTGCTGGCGGCTGATCGCCTTGGCCCAGATGTTCGGCACGCCCTCGTCCAGCAGGTTCGAGGTGACGAGGATGCTCGCCTCGATGTGCGTGCCGATCGCCACCACCGCGCTGGGGAACTCGTGCACCCCCAGCTGCCGCAGGACCTCCGCGTCCGTGCAGTCGGCCACCGCCACGTGCGTCAGCGCGTCGCTGTGCTGCTGCACCAGCCGCTCGTCCTGGTCCACGCCCAGGACCTCCCAGCCGCGCCGCATCAGCTCCTCGGCGAGCGAGCTGCCGAAGCGGCCGAGACCTATGACGGCGATCCGCTGGTCGTCGCCGTCCGACGCCGCCCGGTTCTGCTGCGCGAGGCGTTTGCCGCGTCGGCGGCGCATGGAATGCAGATAGTTGCTCATGGCGTGTGCCTACCCGATGATGGGCCGTTCCTCCGGCAGCTGGTAGCGGCGGGTGCGGTCGCGCAGGGCGAGGGCGGAGACGAGCGTGATCGGCCCGACACGGCCCACGAACATCAGCGCCACCATGACGAGCTGCGCCACCGGCGGCAGATCGTAGCTCACCCCGGTGGACAGCCCCGTCGTGCCGAACGCCGAGACCACCTCGAACAGGACGAACTCCATCCGCGCGTCCACCATCGTCAGCAGCGCGATCGTCGAGGCGATCACCAGGCCGACCCCGGCGAGCGCCACCGTCAGCGCCTGCCGCAGCACATGCGGCGCCAGCGTCCGCCGGAACACCCCGGACGTCGGCTCGCCCCGCACCTCCGCCAGCATCGCCGCCGCCAGCACCGCGAACGTCGTCACCTTGATCCCGCCCGCCGTGCTCGCCGCGCCGCCGCCGATGAACATCAGCACGCACGTCATCAGCAGCGTCGCCGGCTCCATCGCGGCGATGTCGGTCGCGTTGAACCCCGCGGTGCGCGCCATCGCGGAGTGGAAGAACGCGTTCAGCACCTTGTCCGCCACGCCGAGCGGGCCGAACGTCCCCGGGTTCGCCCACTCAAGGGCCAGCGTGAGGACCGTCCCGGCCGTCAGCAGCGTCCCGGAGACGACGAGCGTCAGCTTCAGGTGCAGCGACCAGCCGCGCCGCCGCCCGGTGGCGCGGCGGCGCGAGCGGTGCCGCAGCAGCTCGACGATCACGGGGAAGCCGATGCCGCCGACGACCACGGCCCCGGCGACCGGCAGCAGCACCCACGGGTCACCGGCGTACGGGGTGAGACTGTCGGCGCGCAGGCCGAAACCGGCGTTGTTGTACGCCATCACGGAGTGGAACGCGCCGTGGTGGACCGCCGTGCCCCACGCGTCGCCGTACCCGAGGCGGAAGCGGGCCGCCAGCAGCGCGGCCGTCACCAGCTCCACGACGACCGTGACCAGCGCCACCCGCAGCAGCACCGCCCGCAGGTCACCGATGCCGATCCGCGACTCGGCCTGCGCCTGGAGCGTCATGCGCAGCCGCAGCTTGCCCGCGATCAGCAGGGCCAGCAGGGACGCGAGCGTCATGATGCCGAGGCCGCCGATCTGCACCAGCGCGACGATCACACCCTCGCCGAACCCGCTCCAGTACCCGCCGGTGTCCACGACGGTGAGACCGTTGACACAGATCGCCGAGGTCGCGGTGAACAGGGCCGTGTCCAGCCCGGCCCGCCGCCCGTCGGCCGCCGCGAGCGGCAGTGACAGCAGCGCCGTGCCGAACAGGGCCGCCAGGCCGAAGGCGAGTGCGACCATGCGGGCGGGATGCATGTCGAACAGACTCCGCCGCCCCCGTACCACCGCTCCCCGCCCGTTCACCCGACCGACATGCCTGGCCGAGCACACTAATGCCCCGGACGGACGCACCTCACGGCGCGCCCGCACTCCGGACGGCACCGGCGGAGCGGGCCCGCGCCCGTCAGGCGGCCAGGATCACGCCGCGGACATGGACCGGTCCGCGGCCGGGCCGCTCCCAGGACACCAGCGGGAGGCCGGGGGCGACGGGGCGGCCGAGGACGACCCCGGCCAGGGCCTTCGTGACGGCGCCCGACGACACCCGCCGCCCGGTACGCCGGGGACACGCGCCCCCGCGCGGCGCCGCGTCCCGTGCGGCCCGCCTCATTGCAGGTCCGCGTCCGCGCCGGGTGGGGCGAAGTCGGCGTTGCGGCGGGCGGCCCACTCGAAGCCCGAGACGCCCTCGTACAGGCTCCAGAACTCGCCGTGCCGGTAGGGCGGCTTCTCCAGTTCGCCGAAGTGCTCGCGGTAGCTGTCGGAGAAGTACGTGCCGGGGATCGTGTGCTGCTTCCCGAGGACGTCGGCCAGGCTGAGGAGGTCCTTGCTGAACTGTTCGCCCGACGCCACGTTGGTGGTGCTCAGCAGGGTGCCGAAGTGCAGCGCCTCGTCCGACCCCTCGACGCCGGGGTGCTCCCGCGCCGGGCCGTACACGTGCCGCGCGATGGCCTCGGGCACCGCGTCGCGGCCGGTCGGGGTGGCGGGGTCGATCCCGCCGGCCGCCGGGTTCATCAGGAGCTGGATGCCGTCGGCCAGGGCCTCGGCGCCGGAGTAGTCGCGGTGGTAGTCGGCGTACTGGAGGTTGGGCTTCTGCTGGTCGAGCAGCAGTTCGTGGTCCTCGTAGAGGTAGCGGCCCAGCGTGCTCAGGTGTTCGGGCTCCAGCTGGTCGTAGAACGTGCGCAGGTAGTTGGACTCCCACATCGTCATCACGCGGGTCGGCGCGCCGTCCTCCCCCGGCAGGGGCGGGGCGGGCGGCAGGACGTCGTTCACGACCGCCGCCACGATCGCCGTCCAGCGCTCCAGCGCCTCGGCGTCCGGCCGCTCCCTCTCCAGTTCCTTCGCCACCTCGCGGCCCGCGAACTCGGCCATCTGCGGCGTGGTGAAGATGTCGAGCGGGCCCTCGGAGAGGTCCACGTACTTCTCGTCCAGCGCGTGGCCCAGCTCGGCGAGGGTACGGCGGTAGGACGTGATCTCGTCCTCGATGTCCTTGTCGTACGTCCGCGCCTCGTCCGCCGCCTTCTTCAGGTGGCGGTCCCTGATGTCGTCGCCGAGCGCGGCCGGGAGGACGTACGTCGCCTGCGTGCCGTCCAGTGTGGGGAAGACCATGTGGACGCGGCCCCCGTGGGCGATGGTCAGGGGTGGCGCGAGCATGCCGGGCACGGAGTTGTCGGTCAGCGGCACCGGGCGGCTCCCGGCGGGGGCCGCGGCGGCGAGCGCGGCGTTCCAGCCGTTCCACTCGTCCACGGCCTCGGCCGACAGGCGCGAGATCCGGTGGTCGAGGCCGTCGTCCTCGATGAGCGCGACGACCGTGTCGGCCGTGTCGATCGCGAGGTTCATCGCCCGCACGAGCATGTCGACGGCGCCGTACATGCCCTGGGGGTCCGCGTCCCTGACCGTCATGGCGACACGGCCGTCCGTGTCCACGAGGGAGGCGCCGTCGGCCGAGCCCGACGCGGCGGCGATCTCGGAGGCGCGCTGCCCCAGGTCGGTCACCTCGTCCGACTCCTGGGCGGCACGCCCGTAGGCGACGGCGCTGTCGGCGATCGCGGCGGGATCGACCTCGGTGGTGAACGCCTCCTGACGCCCCCACGGATCCTTCCCCGCCGCCTCCGCGACCTGTTCGCGGCTGAAACGGAAGTCGGGCACGTAGCACATGGCCCAAGTTCTACCGTGTCGCGGCCGGGAAGACCATACGGGACGGTACGGAACGCGCGGCGCGCACTCCCGTACCGTCCCGTCGCGACCGGCGCGGTCAGCCGAGCGAGCTCTCCAGCCCGGCGTCCGTGTCCTCCAGGGTGTCGGCGGCGGTCACGAGGAAGCCGCCCATGCCCTCAAGGCCTTCGAGGACCTTCTTGGCGCCCGTCGTGAACTCGCGGTACGACTCGTCGAAACGGCGCGAGGACTTGGACGTCACATAGCCGTCCGACACGAGGCCCTCGATGTACGACTGCAACTCGTCGAGCTTGCCGTCCAGCGTCTGCCACTCGGACTTGAGCCGCTGACCCGCGTCCCGCATCTCCTGATAAGTGACTTGCATGTCGCCAGCCATGGCGCATCCCCTCCTCTGCCGAAGCGGCGGACCTGAGCCCTCCGCTGAGTTGCCCGTTGCGACGCGGCCCCGGTGTCCCGGCAGGGGCCGGTCACATTCAGCCTACGTCCGGGACGACGGGCGGCGGTACCCCGCTGGGGCGGCCGCCGGGACGTCCCGTTCCCCCCGGGGGACGCGGGGAACGGCCGTGACGGTTCCCCGGCTTCGTAACCGTTCCGTACCCGGTCCTCGCACGGTGTCACCGATACGCCGTATGGGCTTATGGTCGTTGCCCAGGAGAGAACGAATGCTGTGGCGGGGAACGGGAGGAACAGCGTGCGTCTGACCCTGACAGTGGTGGACCCGGTCGGAGGCCGCAGCGCGGACACGGTGGTCGACGCGGCGGCCGAGACGCAACTCGGCGCACTCGCCCCCGAACTGATGTCCGCGGTGGGAGCCCCGGCGTACGGCGGACAGCCCGGGACCCCCGGCGGCGTCCCGCTGTACGTCGCGGGCGAGTACCTCGACCCCTCGCTCACGCTGGCCCAGGCGCCGCTGCGCGAGGGCACCGTCGTCAGCCTGCACAACCCGACCGGCTGCTGGCCCGCGGAACCGGCCGGCACGGTCGAACTCCGCGTCGTCGGCGGCCCGGCGGCGGGCGCCGTGCACCGCGTCAACACCGGCCGTGTGGACATCGGCAACAGCGCCGGCGTCCACATCCAGGTCGCCGACGCCTCCCTGCCGGAACGCGCCATGTCCCTGCGCGTCGCCGCCGACGGCACCTGCAAGGTCACCGTCTACACGCAGGACCAGCCCACGATGGACGGCGAACCGTTCGTCCACACCGAGGGCGACCGCGCCGACTGGAAGCTCGGCAAGCAACTCGCCGTCGGTGACTCGCTGTTCGAGCTGACCCCGTACTTCCCGCCGGACGCCGCCCTCAAGGTGTCCGAGGACGGCGCCGGGCTCGACTACAACCGGCCGCCGCGCATCCTGCCGCCCGAGCGGCAGACGAAGTTCAACCTGCCCCGGCCCCCCGGCGACCGCGAACGACGGCCCGTGCCCTGGCTGATGGCCGTCCTGCCGCTCGTCGGCGCCGTCGCGATGGCGTACGTCACCGGCCGCTGGCAGTTCCTGCTGATGGCCTTCATGAGCCCGATCCTCCTGCTGTCCAACAACGCGATGGAGAAGAAACGCGGGCGCGTCTCGCACGCGCAGAAGGTCGCCGAGTACAACGAGCGCAAGGCCAGGATCGAGAAGGACGCCCGCGACGCGCTCATCGCCGAACGCTTCGCCCGCCGCCACGCCGCCCCCGACCCCGCCACCGTCCTCGCCCAGGCCACCGGCCCCCGCACCCGCCTGTGGGAACGCCGCCGCACCGACCAGGACCACCTGCTGCTGCGCGTCGGCACCGTCGAGGCCGACTCCGAGGTGGTCCTCAACGACCCCGAGCAGGACGAGCACAAGCGCCAGGTCGCCTGGAAGATCGCCGACGCCCCCGTCACCCTGCCGCTGCGCACCCTCGGCGTCGTCGGCTACGCGGGGCAGGGCGACAGCGCCCGCGCCCTCGCCCGCTGGTCCCTCGGCCAGATCGCCGCGCTGCACAGCCCCACCGACGTCCAGCTGTACGTCCTCACCGACGGCTCCGGCCAGTACTCCTGGCAGTGGCTGCGCTGGCTCCCGCACGCCAGGCCGGGCGCCGAGCAGGACACCAACACCCTCGTCGGCGCCGACGCCGAGACCGTCGGCGCCCGCATCGCCGAGCTGACGCAGCTGCTCGACGCCCGCCAGAAGGCCGCCAAGCAGGCCAGGTCGAGCGGCCAGACCACGTTCAAGGACGCCGACATCGTCGTGGTCCTCGACGGCTCGCGCCGCATGCGCTCCCTGCCCGGCGTCATCCGGCTGCTGCGCGAGGGCCCGGCCGCCTCCATGTTCGCGATCTGCGTGGACGACGAGGAACGGTTCCTGCCCGGCGAGTGCCAGGCCGTCGTCGTCGCCGAGCCCAACCCCGACCGGCCGCTGCCCGGGGGCGGCACCCCCCGCAACCCCGGGTACGCCACCGGCTTCCACACCTTCCTCGCCGTCCCGGGCGCCGTCCCGGGCGCAGTCCCGGGCGCCGCCGCGCAGGAGGCCCTGCCCGCCGCGAGCGCCGACCGGCTGCGCGTCGAGCAGGCGGGCGCGTTCCGGGTGCGCGGCGTACGGCCCGACTGGGTGCTGCCCGAGTGGTGCGAGCTGCTCGCCCGCTCCCTCGCGCCGCTGCGCGACATCAGCGGCGAGTCGGAGGACGCGGCGCTGCCGTCCGCGAGCCGCCTGCTCGACGTCATCGAGATGGAGCCGCCCACCGCCGGGGCCATCGCCGCGCGCTGGCGCCTCGGCGGCCAGTCCACCGAGGCCGTCATCGGCGAGAGCTACGACGGCGCGTTCTCCATCGACCTGCGGCGCGACGGGCCGCACGGCCTCATCGCGGGCACCACGGGGTCCGGCAAGTCCGAGCTGCTCCAGACCATCGTCGCCTCGCTGGCCGTGGCCAACACGCCGGAGAACATGACGTTCGTCCTCGTCGACTACAAGGGCGGCTCCGCGTTCAAGGACTGCGTGCAGCTGCCGCACACCGTCGGCATGGTCACCGACCTCGACAACTACCTGGTGGAACGGGCCCTCGCCTCCCTCGGCGCCGAACTCACCCGCCGCGAGCACATCCTGGCGGGCGTCGGCGCCAAGGACATCGAGGACTACCAGGACCTGGTGCGCCGCAACCCCGGGCAGCTCGCGCCGATGCCGCGCCTGCTCATCGTGATCGACGAGTTCGCCTCGATGGTCCGCGAACTTCCCGACTTCGTGAAGGGCCTCGTCAACATCGCCCAGCGCGGCCGGTCCCTCGGCATCCACCTGCTGCTCGCCACCCAGCGGCCGAGCGGCGTCGTCTCGCCCGAGATCCGCGCCAACACCAACCTGCGCATCGCCCTGCGCGTCACCGACGGCAGCGAGTCCACCGACGTCATCGACGCGCCGGACGCCGGGTTCATCGCCAAGTCCACGCCGGGACGCGCGTACGTGCGCCTCGGGCACGCGTCGCTCGTCCCGTTCCAGTCGGGGCGGGTCGGCGGGCGGCGGCCGGGCGCCGTCGATCCGGCCGTCGCGCGGCCCTGGTCGGCCGTCCTCGACTGGAACGGCCTCGGCCGCGCGCGGCTGCGCAAGCCCCCGGGCGCGAAGTCCGAGGAGGAGGAGATCACTGACCTGAAGGTCCTGGTGGACGCGGTGATCGAGGCGGACAGGCAGCTCGGCTTCACCAAGCAGCACAGCCCCTGGCTGCCCGCGCTCGACGAGCAGGTCCTGCTGCGCGACCTCGAACACCCGGCACCCGCCGGTGCGTTGCCGGCCGCCCCGTACGGCGTCGAGGACCTGCCGGAGCAGCAGGCGCGGCGCCCGGTCGCGATCGACTTCAAGACGTTCGGGCACATGATCATCGGCGGCGCGCCGCGCAGCGGCAGGTCGCAGACGCTGCGCACCATCGCCGGGTCGCTCGCCTGGGTCAACTCGGCCGAGGACGTGCACCTCTACGGCATCGACTGCGGCAACGGCGCGCTGAACGCCCTGACGAAGCTGCCCAACTGCGGCGCCGTCGTCACCCGCAACCAGGTCGAACGCGTACGCCGCCTCATCCGCCGTCTGCGGCAGGAGATGGACCGCCGCCAGGACCTGCTCGCCGCCGACGCGCTCGCCGACGTCAGCGAGCAGCGCGCCGCCGCCGAGCCGGGCAAGCGGCTGCCGCACATCGTCGTCCTGCTCGACCGCTGGGAGGGCTGGACGAGCACGCTGGGCGAGGTGGACCACGGGTCGCTGTCCGACGAGCTGTTCACCATCTTCCGCGAGGGCGCGAGCGTCGGCATCCACATGATCGTCGCGGGCGACCGCACCGTCCTGTCCGGCCGGATCGCGACGCTGACCGAGGACAAGTACGCGCTGCGGCTCGCCGACAAGGGCGACTACTCGGGCGTGGGGCTCACCTCGCGCAAGGTCCCGGACGACGTGCCGGACGGCCGGATGTTCCGCAACCAGGCCGCCACCCAGATCCAGATCGCCGTGCTGGCCGAGGAGTTGTCGGGGCAGGCGCAGGCCGCCGCGCTGACGGCGATCGGCGAGTGGGCCGCGGAGCGCGACCGCGGTGTGGCGCGGGCGCGCCGCCCGTTCCGCGTGGACGTGCTGCCGAGCCGCCTCACCTTCGCGGACGCGTGGGAGAAGCGGGACCCGGAAGGCTCCGAGTCGCGCCTGTGGGGCCTGATCGGCGTCGGCGGCGACGAACTGATGGGCTACGGGCCCGACCTCGCGCAGGGCACGCCCGCGTTCATCGTGGCGGGCCCGGCCAAGTCGGGCCGCTCCACGGTCCTGTCGATGCTCGCCGACTCGTACCTGGCACGGGGGGTGCGCGTCGTCGTGGCGGCGCCGCGCCCGTCGCCGCTGCGCGAACTGGCGGGCAGGGACGGCGTGGTGCGGGTGTTCACGGGCGACGACCTGTCCGAGGAGGACGTGCGCGAGGCGCTCAGCACGTCGTCGCGCGAGAACCCGATCGTCGTGTTCGTGGACGACGCGGAGGACCTGCGCCGCTGCGACGCCGACCCCGAGCTGCGGGCGGTCATCACCCAGGGCTCCGAGCTGGGCCGCTACCTGGTGCTCGGCGGCGACGAGGGCGACATCGGCGGCGGCTTCTCCGGCTGGCAGGTCGAGGCGAAGAAGGCCAGGCGCGGCGTGCTGCTGTCCCCGGCGACGCACCGCTCGGGCGAGCTGATCGGCGCGAAGCTGCCGCGCAGCGCCGCGGCGGAGCAGGTCACGCCGGGCAAGGGCATCCTGCACCTGGGCGACGGGACGCCGTTCACGGTCACGACACCCGCACCCTGACACCCGCACCCTGACGCCCGCGCCCCCACGCCGGGGCGCACGCCCGCGTACGGGCCCAGCCGCGCGCCGTCCACCGGAGGACCCGGGGGCGGCGCGCGGCGCTCTCCCGGCCCGGTGGCCGGGCGGTGCCCCTCGGGGACGCGCGCACGCTCGCCCGCGTGTCCGCACAGCCCGGTACGTCCGGTAGAGGGACGATCCGGCGCTTTGCGATCGCACGCACCCGGGGGCACCCCCCGACATGCCGGAGCGGCCGGGCCCCCGCAGGGGAGCCCGGCCGCCTCGGTGCGGAAGTCCGCGTGTCAGCCCGTGCCGGCGCGCGGGTCAGGCGGCGGGGGTGTTGCCGCCGCCGCGGCGCTTCGCGAAGAACGCGGCGCCGCCGCCCAGGACCAGCAGACCGGCGCCGACGGAGGCGAACAGCGTCAGCTGCGAGCCGTTGCCGCCGGTCTCGGCCAGGTCGGGGGTCTCGGAGGCCGGGAGGGCGATGGGCTCGCCCACCGGGACCTCACCCTCCAGCTCGGTGTCGGGGACCGGCACCGGCGTGGCCGGCACCTCGGGCTCCTCCTCGGCGGGCTCGGTGGGCTCCTCGGTGGGCTCGTCGGTCGGCGGCTCCGACGGCTCCTCGGTCGGCGGCTCCGACGGCTCCTCGGTGGGCTCGTCGGTCGGCTCGTCGGTCGGCGGCTCGGTGGGCTCCTCCGGCGTCTCCGGCTCGCACGGCGCCTCGCCGTTCCAGGCGGCGATCAGGTTCGTCGGCGTGGGGGAGTCCGGGAAGTGCGGCAGGGCGCCGTTCCCGTCCGTGCCGTCGTACCTGGTGCCGTTGCCGTACAGGTCTATCTGCCCGAAGCAGCTCGGCGCGTACGCGCTGACGTCGAGGGTGTCCTCGGGGGTCTCGCTGGTGAGGACGGTGGTGTCCCAGCCGAGGAAGCCCTGGAGGCCCGAGGTCTCCCAGGAGGGGCCCTCGGCGCTGTAGGACGCGAGGGAGACGGGGTACTCGCAGCCCTCGGTGATGTTGCCCGACAGGCGGACGGAGATGGTGGTCGGGGCGCCGCCCGTGTAACGGCCGTGGGTGGTCCAGTTGGCGCCGCCGTCGGTCGAGTGCTCGATGCGGACCTGGCCGCAGGATTCGGCCATGGCCTGGCCGGCGCCGAGGCCGACGATGGACAGTCCCGCGAGCCCGCTGACGCTGACCACGCTGACGGCGGATCTGAGGACGGAACGCTTGATGGTTGAACGCTGCACCTGAGTGCTCCCTGCATGCGGGGCGGAGAACCGTGGTCGGGGTGGCACGAGCGGATGCGTCACGCTTCGCGAGGGCCGGCCCGGGGACCTGCGGGAATTCTTGCCGCCGAAGCGAGAGGGCCGCAGCCTGCTGGCTGGACGGCCGGATACCCCGCGATTTCATCACCTCGTACGGCAATCGGGTAATCGACTCTGCGGCGGACCGTCCCGCTTCGCCCGATTTTGCTCGCGAACAATTACGAATCCGTTATGCGAACGCGCGTCCGCCCTCCGGCGCACCGCCTCGCGGTCCGTCAGGACGCCAGGTCACGCAGCGCGTTGCGCGTCCGCGTCAGGTCGTCCAGACGCGCCTCGATCTGCCGCAGATGCCCCGCGATCAGCGCCGCCGTCCGGCCGCTCGGCGCCTGCCCGCTGTCCCGGACGCTCAGCACGTCCCGGATCTCCGACAGGCTCAGCCCCGCGACCTGCGCGCCCCGGATGAACGCCAGCCGGTCCGCGCTCTCCGGCGGGTAGTCCCGGTAGCCGGACGGCGTGCGCGGCGGCTCGGGCAGCAGCCCCGCGCGTTCGTAGAAGCGGACGGTCTTGGCGGTCACCCCCGCCGTGTGTGCCAACGTCCCGATACGCATGGTTTCAGCATATGGAGGTGACAAGGCCGGAAATCAGCCAAGCTCGGCCGACGCCAGGAACTGCGTCGCGGCCAGCTCCGCGTACAGCGGGTTCGCAGCCACGAGTTCGCGGTGCGTGCCCACCGCGCGCACCCGGCCCGCCTCCATCACCACGATGCGGTCGGCCGCCGCGACCGTGGACAGCCGGTGCGCGACCACCAGGACCGTCGTCGTCCGCGCCACGTCCGCCACCGTGTCGCGCAGCGCCGCCTCGTTCACCGCGTCGAGCTGCGACGTCGCCTCGTCCAGCAGCAGCAGCCGGGGGCGCCGCAGCAGGGCGCGCGCGATCGCCACGCGCTGCCGCTCACCGCCCGACAGCTTCGTGCCCCGGTGGCCCACGACCGTCTCCAGACCGTCCGGCAACCGCGCCACCAGCCCGTCGAGCCGGCTGACGCGCACCGCCTCGCGCAGCGCGTCCTCGCCCGCGTCCGGCGCGGCGAACAACAGGTTCTCGCGCAGCGTCCCGGACAGCACCGGCGCGTCCTGCTCGACATAGCCGATCGCACCGCGCAGCGCACCCGTGTCCCACGCGGTCACGTCCCGCCCGTCCACCAGCACCCGGCCCGACGTCGCGTCGTAGAACCGCTCCACCAGCGAGAAGACCGTCGTCTTCCCCGCCCCCGAAGGCCCGACGAACGCGGTCATCCCGCGCGGCGGCACGTCGAACGTCACGCCGTGGTGCACGTACGGCTGCTCCTGGCCGTACCTGAACCGCACGTCCTCGAAGCGCACCGTCGCGGGCCCCGCGCCCCCGTCAGGCGCGCCCTCGCCCACCCGCTCCACCGGCAGGCGCCGCACCTCCTCCATCCGGCTGATCGCCGCCGCCCCCACCTGGTACTGCGTCACCGCGCGCACCACCTGGCCGATCGGCGCCATCAGGTACATCACGTACAGCAGGAACGCCACGAGCGTCCCCACATCGATCGCGTCCGTCGCCACCCGCGCGCCCCCCACGCCGAGCACCGTGATGAACGCGACCTGCATCGACAGCCCCGCCAGGTTCCCCGCCAGCGCCGACCACTTGGCCGCCCGCACGCTCTCCCGCCACGACTCCTGCGCCGCCGCGTGCACGGCCGCCGTCTCCCGCTCCTCCGCACCAGAGGCCTTCACGGTGCGCAGCGCGCCCAGCACCCGTTCCAGTGCCGCCCCCATACGCCCCACGGACTGCTGCGCCCGTTTGCTGGCGCGATGGATACGCGGCACGATCACGCCGATCACCACGGCCGTCACCGCCATCACCCCCGCCGTGACGGCGAGCAGCACCGGATCGACGAAGCCCATCATCACCAGCGTCGCGACCAGCGTCAGCCCGCCCGTCGCCAGGCCGATGAGGGAATCGGTCGTCATGGCGCGCAGCAGGGTGGTGTCCGACGTGGCGCGCGCCAGCAGATCGCCCGGCTCCGTCGTGTCCACCGCCGGGACGCGCAGCCGCAGCAGATGGGCCGTCAGCGAGCGGCGCGCCGTCAGCACGACGGACTCCGCCGCGCGCTGGAGGAGGTAGTGGCCGAAGCCGCCGAGGCCCGCGTTCGCCACCACCAGCAGGCTCATCAGCGCCAGCGTGCCCGCGATGGAGCGGTCCTCGCCGAGGTCGCCGATCAGCCGCTGCGCGACCAGGGGCAGCGCCAGCCCGCTCGCGCTGGTCAGCAGCGAGAGGAACGTGCCGCCGAGCAGCGCGGGCCGGTGCGGCCTGACATACCCCGCCAGCACGCGCCACGCGGGCGGGTCCCCGGCGCGCGGCCCCGGCTCGCGCGCGGGCGCGTCACCCGCCGGGCCGCCGCCTGGGTCGTCCTCGCGGGTGCCGTCCTCCATGGTCACCTCGTGCGTCGTCACCGCGAACACCTTTCCGGTAAGCCCCTGCGGGTCGTCGGAGGAGGACGCGCTCCCGGGCCGTGCGGTTGCTCACGTGCGGGGGACAGGGCGCGTTCCGCCTTGCATCTTGACGGCGATGCCTGTTTGACTCTGCGCCACCACTCGGCCACTGGCCGGGACTTGCGCAACCGTACGGAGTCTCACACGATGCAGATACCGGCAGTGCTGGTCGCGTGTCTGGCGCTCGGCAGCGTGACCGCTGTCCTGCTCCTCCCCCTCCTGGTCCGCGAACGCCGCCGTGCGGCCGCCGCCCGGCACCGCGCCGAGACGGTGACCACCAGAGCCGACGCCTCCGACGCCCAGCTCGCCGCCCTCCAGAGCAGACTCGCGGACGTCCAGCGGCGCGAACGCATGCTGGTCGAGGAACTGGGCCACCTCCCCACCCGGCTGCCGCGCCTCGCGCAGGCCGCACGCCACCCCCACGTACGCATCCCGGGACCGCTCCACACCGAACTCGCGGGCGGCGAGGCGGCCAAGGCACTCGACGCCGTCCTGTCCGGCATGACGGACGCCCTGGTCGCCGAACGCCTGCGCACCGACGGCGCCGCCCAGTCGGCCGTCCGCGGCGCGACGATCACGCTCCAGACCATGTGCTACCAGATGCAGACCTCCGTGGACGCGCTGCTGCACAAGTACGACGACCCCGACCTCGCGGGTGCCCTCGCCGCGCTCGACTACCTCAACGAGCAGATCCTGCGCCGCATCCAGGTCACCCGCGTCGTCTGCGGCGCGGGCGCGGGCCTGATCCGCAGCAAGTCCGAACTCCAGGCACTCGCCGTCGGTGCCAGCTCCCGCATCCCCGACTACGAGCGCGTCAGGATCGTCAGCCACCTCCAGAAGCCGGTGGCCGTCGTGGACCGCGCCGCCGAGCCGGTCGCCGTCATCCTGGCCGAGCTGATGGCCAACGCGGTGCACCACTCGCACGGTTCGCTGGCCGTCGAGGTGTCCCTGCACCGCGCGCACAACGGCGCCGTCGTCGTCGTCTCGGACGCGGGCATCGGCATGAACGCGGACGAATACCGCCGCGCCCGCCGCCTGATCAGCGCAGAGGACCCCATCGAACTGGCCGAACTGGGCGACCCGCCCCGCTGCGGCTTCGCCGCCATGGGCCAGCTGTGCGCCGCGTACGGCCTGTCCGTGTCGGTCGAGCCCTCGCACTACGCCGGCGTCAAGGCCGTCCTCTTCGTCCCGGAACACCTGCTCACCGCCCCCACGGAAGAATCCATCCCCCTGCCCATCCACTACGCCAAGCCGACCACGGGTTCGGTCGCGCCGCTGTGGAGCCCGGAGCCCCCGCTCAGTCCCGCGCTGGACCGTCCGGCACCCGCCGCGCCCTTCGACCCCGCCGACCTCACCGGGACCGGCACCGCCCGCACCGGCGGCGCGTCCCCCTACTCCAGGGAAGACACCGGCGTGTCCCCCGCATCCCCCGCACCCGGCGCGTCCCCCGCGTCCCCCGCACCCGCGGCGGAACCGGCCGTGTCCCAGGCCCCCGCGCCACCGGTCCCCGCGCCCCCCGCCCCCACGGACGGCTCCCTCCCGCCCCTCCCGCCCCTGCCGCAGCGGCGCAACGAGCGCAGCGACGCCTGGAACTACCGCAAGCCGATCAGTGACGCGGGCGCCGCCCCCGGAGTCCCCGGACCGCCGGACCACGCGGACCCGACCGCGTACCTCCGCGACCCCGAGGACGCCGCCTCGCGCATGGGCGCCTTCCAGCGCGGCACCGCGCGCGGGCGCGCCGCCGCGGACGAGCCAGAAAGCGAGAGCTGATGAACACCCCTGTCCCCGCGCCGCGGGTCAAGGCGGACCTGTCCTTCGTGCTGACGCCGATCCTCAAGGTCCCGGACGTCCAGCACGCCATGATCCTCACCGCCGACGGCTTCTTCGAGGCGCACTCCGGCATCGAGCCCGAGGCCGCCGAGAAGCTGTCCGCCGTCCTCGCCTCCTTCCTCGCCGCCGGACGCGGCACCAGCGAGACGTACTTCGGCAGCCGCGGCCTGCTGCGCACCGTCATGGTCGAGACGCAGCACGGCTACGTCTTCGTGATCCCGGCCGCCGAGGGCGCCTACCTCGCCGTCTTCACCGGCCCCAACGTCGCGATGGACAACGTGACCTACGAGATGCAGAAGCAGGTCCAGACGCTCGGCAAGGCCATGGTCAGCCCGCCGAGACGCGACATCGCGGCACAGGGCGTCCCGCCGGGGACGGACGGCCCGTACACATGAGCCGGCGGCTGATCCCGGCGTACCTGTGGACGGGCGGCCGTACCCATCCCAGCCGCAACGTCCTGGACCGGCTCACCGTGCTGCGGGCGGCCACCGACCACATCCCCTCCGACCTGACCGGCTCCGGCCGCAGCGTGCTGGAGATACTGCGGCACGGCTCGCTGCCCCTCGCCGAGGTCGCCGCGCACCTCGAAATGCCGGTCATCTTCCTCAAGGTCCTGGTCAGCGACCTGTTCGACCAGGGACTCCTGATCGTGCGAGCCCCCGCGCCCGTCGAGTCCGACGCGAAACCAGATCAGCAGCTTCTCGAAAGGGTGATCCGTGGACTCCGCGCACTCCAATAGGGACATCTACCTGCGCAACCCCGACCAGCGGCTGGTCAAGGTGATCGTCAGCGGCCCGTTCGGCGTCGGCAAGACGACGATCATCCGCACGCTCTCCGACATCCCGCCGCTGCGCACGGAGGAGGTCATGACCGAGACCGGCGCGGTCGTGGACCACCTCGACGGGCTCAAGGACAAGACGACCACCACCGTCGGGCTCGACTACGGCCGCATGTCCCTCGGCGACGACCTGGCGCTGTGCCTCTTCGGCACGCCGGGACAGAAACGTTTCCAGGCGCTCTGGGACGACCTGACCCACGGCGCGCTCGGCGCCCTCATCCTCGCCGACACGCGGCGGATAGCGGACTCGTACGAGGTCATGGGCCTGATCGAACGCCAGGACCTCCGGTACGCCGTGGCGCTCAACCTCTTCCCCGATTCGCCCCGGTACCCCGAGGAGGAGCTGCGCGCGGCCCTCGACCTCGCGCCGGAGACCCCCATGATCACCTGCGACGCCCGCGACCGCCGCACCTCGCTCGACGCCCTGCTCGCCCTCGCCGAACACCTCCTGGCCGTCCCGGCGCTCGAACAGCAGCCGTGACCCGCCGCGGCACGAGCCCGGCAGGGCACGCGAAAGGACTGACTGAACCGTGAACCACCCCACGCCTGGCGGCGCCGCGCCGCTGGAGCGGGTCCCGCTGTACGGGGAGGACTTCGCCGCCGACCCCCACGCCGTCTACGACCGGCTGCGGACGTACGGCGTGTGCGCCCCCGTCGAACTGGCCCCCGGCGTCGGCGCGACGCTCGTCACCAGCTACCGCGTCGCCCTGCGCGTCCTGCACGACACGGAGACGTTCTCCAAGGACCCGCGCGTGTGGCAGCACACCGTCCCGCAGGACAGCGAGATCCTGCCCATGCTGTCGTGGCGGCCCAACGCCCTGTTCAACGACGGCGAGGTCCACGCCAGGCTGCGCCACGCGCTCACCGACTGCGTCGCGCTGATCGAGCCGTACGACCTGCGGCAGCTCGTCCACCAGGCGGCGGACGAGCTGATCCAGAACTTCGGCGAACGCGGCCAGGCCGACCTGATCAGCGAGTACGCCCGCGTGCTGCCGCTGCTCATCTTCAACGGCCTGTTCGGCCTGCCGCCGTCGCACAGCACGCGCCTGGTGACCGCGATGGCCCGCATGTTCGAGTCGGAGTCCGACGAGGCCGCCAAGGGCATCCAGGAACTCCAGGACTACATACTCGAAGCCGTCACCACCAAGCAGGACCGGCCGGGCAACGACTTCACGACCTGGCTGCTCGACCACCCCGAGGGCCTCACGGCCGAGGAGGTCGTCTGGCAGCTGCTGCTGTCCCTGAGCGCGGGCCACGAGCCGGTCACCAACCTGATCGGCAACGCCCTCGCCCGCATGCTGTCCGACTCGCGCTACTACCGCACCATCTCGTCCGGCGCGCTGACGTCCCACCACGCCATCACCGAAGTGCTGTGGGAGGACCCGCCCATGGCGAACTACTCCGCGCACTACCCCCGGCGCGACGTGGACCTCGAAGGCACCTGGGTCCGCGCGGGCACGCCCGTGCTGATCTCCTACGCGGCGGCCAACACCGACCCCACCGGCCGCCGTGACGGCCCGCGCTCCGACGCGGGCGCCCACCTCTCGTTCGGCGCCGGGCCGCACGCGTGCCCGATGCAGCAGCCGGGGCTGCTGATCGCCGTCACCGCGATCGACCGGCTCACGAACTGGCTGTGCGACATCCGCCTGTCCGTTCCCTACGAGCAACTCATCTGGCGGCCCGGCCCGTTCCACCGCGCGCTGGCCGCCCTGCCCGCCTCCTTCACACCGATCTCACCCGATCAGAAGGGAAGCACGCCATGGAACGCGAGCCCCTCGTCCTCGACCCCAGCGGCCTGGACATCGCCGGCGAGGCAGCCCGCCTCAGGGAGGCCGGCCCGGCCGTCAGGGTCGTCCTCCCCGGAGACATCGGGGCATGGGCCGTCACCCGGCACGACCTGATCAAGAAGTTCACCACCGACCCCCGTGTCTCCAAGGACCCGCGGCAGCACTGGCCCGACTTCATATCCGGGCGCATACCCGAGACCTGGTCGCTGTACAGCTGGGTCGTGGTCCGCAACATGTTCACGGCGTACGGTCTCGAACACTCGCGGCTGCGCAAGCTGGTCGCCCCGGCGTTCACCGCGCGGCGCACGAACGCGCTGCACGGCCGGATCGAGTCGTTCACGGCCGAACTGATCGAGGCCATCGCCGCCGTGCCCGAGGGGCAGCCGGTCGATCTGCGGGAGATGTACACCAACCCGCTGCCGATAAGGGTCATCTGCGAGCTGTACGGCATACCGGAAAGCTCCAAGGCGGGACTTGAGGCGGCGGTGGACAGCATCTTCCACACGTCGGCCGACCCGGAGGAGGTCACCGCCACGTTCCAGCAGGTCTACGCCATACTGACCGGTCTGGTCGCGGCCAAGCGCGCGGAGCCCGCCGACGACCTGACGACGCGGCTCATAGAGTCCCGCGACGGCGGCGACAAGCTGACCGAGCAGGAGCTGCTGGACACGCTCCTGCTCGTCCTGTCCGCCGGGCACGAGACGACCGTCCACCTGCTGGGCAACGCCATCCACGCCCTCCTCACCCACCCCGACCAGCTCGAACTGGTCAGGAAGGGCGAGGTCTCCTGGGACGCGGTGATCGAGGAGACGCTGCGCTGGGCCACGCCGGTGGCCAACCTGCCGCTGCGGTACGCCACCGAGGACATCGCCCTCGACGGCGGGGTGACGATCGCCCAGGGGGACCCGATCATCCTGTCGTTCTCCGCCGCCGGGACCGACCCGGCGCGGCACGGCCCCGACGCGGACGCGTTCGACATCACGCGGCCCCCCGGGGAGCACCTCGCGTTCGGGCACGGCACGCACTACTGCCTCGGCGCGCCGCTGGCGCGGATGGAGGCGCGGGTGGCGCTCCCGGCGCTGTTCGAGCGCTTCCCCGGCCTGCGGCTCGCGGAGACGGACCTGACGCAGGTCGAGTCGCTCGTGTCGAACGGCTTCTCCACGCTGCCCGTCTGGCGCTGACCGCTCACCCGGCCCGTACGGCGGCGGCGCTCCGGCCCGCCGCCGTACGGGGCTGACGGGCGGTCAGCCGCGGCCCGCCGCCGCCGGTTCCGGCGCGGGGGAGTCGTCCCGCTCCGGGGCGGCCGACTCGCGCAGCCCGATGCGGTCGTGCACCGGCCGCAGCCACCGCGGCAGCCACCACGTGGCACGCCCCGCCAGCCGCATCGCGGCGGGCAGCAGCGCGCCGCGCACGAGCGTCGCGTCCATCAGCACGGCCAGCGGCAGGCACACCCCGAGCGCCTTCAGGAACGTGATCTCGGAGACGACGAACGCCAGGAAGACGATCGACAGCGTCGCCGCCGCCGCGGTGACGATGCGGCCGATGCGCTCCAGGCCCATGGCGACGGCCGCCACCGGGTCGCCGCCCGCCTCGTACTCCTCCCGGATGCGGGAGAGCATGAACACCTGGTAGTCCATGCCGAGTCCGAACGCGATGGCGAACAGCAGCACGGGCACGGTCCCGACGATCGTGCCGGTGCTGGTGAAGTCGAGCAGCCCGGCGAGCCGGCCGTCCTGGAAGCCGGCGACGAGCGCGCCGAACGTCGCGGTGAGCCCGAGCGCGCTCAGCAGCATCGCCAGGAGCGGCAGCAGCACGCTGCCCGTGAGCAGGAACAGCAGGACGTACATCGCGACGGCCAGGGTCAGGCCCGCGACCGGCAGCCGGCCGGTGATGGCGTCGACGCCGTCCATGTTCACGGCGGTCTGCCCGCCCACCAGGGCCTCGCCCGGCGCGGGGAGGGCGCGTACGTCGTGCACCAGGTCCTCCGCCTCGTCATTGGAGAGCGGGCCCGGCACGACGGACAGCCACACGGCGTCGCCGCCGGGAGCGGCGTACTGCTCGTGCTGCGGGCCGGGCTCGGCCACCCGTTCGCCGGCGGCGTACGAGCCGCCGGCCGTGTCCACGCGGGCGACGCCGTCGAGCGCCGACAGGTCCGCCGCGTAGGTGTCCAGGCCGGCCGGGCCGCCGGACGGGTCCGGCAGGACGACGGCGAGGGCCTGGCTCTCGCCGGACGCGAAGCCGCCGCGCATCTCCTCGGCGACCTGCCGCGCGGGGGAGGACTCGGGGAGCGTGCGCTCGTCGGCCGTGCCCATCGTCAGGCCGAGGAAGGGGGCGCCGAGGAGCAGCAGGAGGGCGGTCGCCAGCGTCGCGACGGGCAGGGGCCTGCGCATCACGAACGAGGCGACGCGGTGCCAGAAACCCTGCGGCTGTGCGGACTTGGCCGTGCCGCGGCGGCGCAGCCGTCCCTTCTCGATGCGCGGCCCCAGCACGGCCAGCAGCGCGGGGAGGACCACCAGCGTCGTCAGCGCCGTCAGCAGCGCGACGGCGATCCCCGCGTACGCCATCGACCGCAGCGCCAGCAGCGGGAACCACGCCAGTCCCGCCAGGGTGACGGCCACGGTGACGGCCGAGAACACCACCGTGCGCCCGGCGGAGCGCATCGTCCGGCGGATCGCCGCCTCCGTGCCGTGCCCCGCCGCGACCTCCTCGCGGTACCGGCTCACCATCAACAGGCTGTAGTCCACGGCCAGTCCGAGGCCGAGGAGCGTCACCACGTTCACCGCGAACACGTTGACGTCCGTCACCCCGGCCAGCGCCCACAGCAGGCCGAACGACAGCAGGATCGTGATCAGCCCGGTGATCAGCGGCAGCGCCGCGGCGACGAGGCTGCCGAAGATCAGCACGAGCACCACCAGCATCAGCGGGAACGCGATCATCTCGCCGCGCACCGCGTCCCGTTCGCTCGCCTCGCCCAGCTCCTTGCCGACGACCGCGGGACCGCCGAACGTGACGGTCAGCCCGTCCCGTTCCCCGGCATAGCGCGGCTCCAGGGCGTCCAGCGTCTTGGCCGCCTCGGTGTCGTCACCGCTGAGCGCGGCCAGCACGAGCGCCATGTCCCCGTCATCGCCCCGCAGTTGGTCCGGCTGCCCGGCCGTCCAGTACGACACGGTCGCGCTGACGCCCGGCTCACCGGCGAGCCGCTCGCTCAGCGCCGCGCCCGCGCGGACGGCGGCGGGGGAGTCCACCCCGCCCGGCGCCCTGACCAGCAGCACGAGGTTCATGTCGTCCTGCCCGAACTCCCCGGCCAGCGCGGCGGCGGCCCGCCCCGACTCCGCGCCCGGGTCGTCGAAGCCACCCCCCTTCATCCGGTCGAAGACCGTCGCGCCCGCGGCCCCGCCGAGCAGTGCGAGCAGCACCGCGACGACGAGGACCGCGCGGCGGTGCCGCAGCAGACTTCCGGTGACATTGCCTGGCATGGTGCGGTGCCTCCCCGATCCCCGGGCTCCGGCCCGGTGTGTCCGGTCGTTTCTGCGCATCCGGCGGTTCGGCCCGGTTGCTGCCGATCACGACGGGATGACGGCGGTGCGGTGTGACATCGGGTGCCGCGAAGAGACGTGGATCACACTCAAGAGCCGGAAACGGGAGGGGCGTGCCGGACAGGAGGTTCCGTACGATGCCGTATGGAAAACGGGGGCGTCGGAGGGAGTAGGGGCTTACGCCATGCAGCGTGCCGACAGGATCTCGCAGGGTCATCTGGACAGATTCGGCGCCGCGCTGCGCCGCAGACGGGAACAGGAGGGCATCTCGCTGCGGCGGCTGGCCACACTCGCCGCGTACAGCCCCGGCTGGCTCAGCAAGGTGGAGAACGGCCTCGCCCGGCCCACACTCCAGCTCGCCGAGGCGTGCGACCGCGTCCTCACCGCCGACGGTGAACTCACCGCGCTCGCCCGCGTCACACTCGCCGGGGTCACCTGGTCCTTCCCACCCGCCCAGCTCCCCCCGGGCGACGGCGCGGCCTTCGTCGGCCGGGCCGCCGAACTGCGCGCCCTCGACCGCATGCTGGACCGGGCCGAGGAGAACGACGCCCCCTTCACCGTCGTCGTCGACGGCGCCCCCGGCACCGGCAAGACCTCCCTCGCACTGCACTGGGCCCACAGCGTCAGGGAGCGCTTCCCCGACGGTGTCCTCCACGCCGACCTCCTCGGCTACGGACCGGACACCGCCCCCGCGGAACCCGCCCGGATACTCGCCGGATTCCTCATCGCCTTCGGCGTCCCCACCGCCAGCCTCCCCGCCGAACCGGCCCAGCTCGCCGCCGTGTTCCGCAGCCTCGTCGCCGGACGCCGCGTCCTCGTCGTCCTCGACGACGCCGCCGACACCCGGCAGGTCCGCGCCCTCCTGCCCACCGCGCCCGGCAGCGCGGCCGTCGTCACCAGCCGACGCCGCCTCACCGGCCTCGGCGGCATCGCCCGCCTGCCACTCGGCCCCCTCACCCCCGCGGACTCCATCACGCTCCTCCAGACCGTCGTCGGCACACCCCGCGTCGCGGCCGAACCCGCCTCGGCACGCTTCCTCGCCTACGCCTGCGGACACCTCCCGCTCGCCCTGCGCATCACCGCCGAACGCCTCGCCGCCGGCCCCCACCGCATGCTCCGCACCCTCGCCGCCGACCTGGCCGACCCCATGGGCCGCCTCGACGCACTCGCCGACGGCGAGGACCGCGAGTGTGCCGTCCGCTCGGTCTTCGACACCTCCTACCACCGGCTGACCGGCGAGGCCGCCCTCCTCTTCCGGCTGCTCGGCGGCGAGACACGCGCCGAAGTCACCGTCATGGACGCCGCACTCCTCAGCCGCCGCCCCGTCGCCCAGGTCAGACGTACCCTGGAGACCCTCGCCGACGAGCACCTGATCGTCGAGACAGGCCCCGAGCGCTACCGCGTCGAAGGGCTCCTGCGCCTCTACGCCATGGAGCACGCCGCACGGGCCCGCCGGGCTCTCGAACGCGGCCGGCTCGCCCGCGCCTGACACCCCCGGGCGATGGTTGACGGGCGCTCCGCACGGGCAGTCCTCCAGATGCCGCCGGACCTCGGGGCTGGACGCGGACCACGGGACGGTCCGTGTACCCGGCGGTGGACCTCCGCCTGCCCGGGAGACCTCCATGGCCCGCACACACGCCCCCGCCGCGCCGCGCCGACTGCTCGGCGCCGCCCTCGCGTTCCTCCTGGCCCTCGCCGCCACCCTCACCGCCACGACACCCGCACGCGCCGACGAACCCGTCCGCATCATGCCGCTCGGCGACTCCATCACCGGCTCACCCGGCTGCTGGCGCGCGCTGCTGTGGCAGGACCTCCAGAACACCGGACACACCGGCATCGACTTCGTCGGCACCCTCGGCGCCCAGGGCTGCGGCTTCCCCTACGACGGGGAGAACGAGGGCCACGGCGGCATCCTCGCCACCGCCATGGCCGACCAGAACCAGCTCCCGGCCTGGCTCGCCGCCACCCACCCCGACATCGTCCTCATGCACCTCGGCACCAACGACGTGTGGAGCAACCGGTCCACGTCCGCCATCCTCGCCGCCTACACCACCCTCGTCGGCCAGATGCGGGCCGACAACCCGCGGGTCACCGTGCTCGTCGCGCAGATCATCCCCATGGCACCGGCGGGCTGCGCCGCCTGCGCGCAGCGCGTCGTGGACCTGAACGCGGCGATACCCGGCTGGGCGGCGGGCATCAGCACCGCGCAGTCGCCCGTCACGGTCGTCGACCAGTGGACCGGCTTCAGCACCTCGGCCGACACCGGCGACGGCGTCCACCCCGACGACTCGGGTATCCGCAAGATCGCCGACCGCTGGTACCCGCCCCTGACCGCCGTCCTCTGACACCCCTCTCCCGCCGGGCCCGCCGCCGCCCCTCCCGGAGCGCGCGGCGGGCCTGTCGCCGTTGCCCGCCCACCCCCTCGGGATAAAGTCCGGATCACCCCTGTCTGTGCGGGAAAGTCTGCACCGGAGACTACGTCAGATCCCCGGCCGACCACGGGACTCCGGCCCGCACCCCGTGGACCGACGCGAAAGGCGCGCCCCCATGCCCCAGGTCTGGTTCGTCACCGGCAGCTCACGCGGCCTCGGCCGCGCGCTCGCCGAGGAGGTGCTCGCCGGCGGGGACCTGCTGGCCGCCACCGCCCGCACCCCCGACGCCCTCGACGACCTGGTGGCCCGGCACGGCGACCGTGTAAGGACCATCGGCCTCGATGTCACCGACCAGGACGCCGTCCGCGCCGCCGTCCAGGAGACCGTTGATACCTTCGGCACCCTCGACGTCGTCGTCAACAACGCCGGACACGCCGACCTCGCCCCCGTCGAGCACGCCGCCGAGGACGGCTTCCGCGCACAGATCGAGACCGACTTCTCCGGCGTCCACCACGTCACCCGCGCCGCCCTGCCGTTCCTGCGCGAACGGCGCGGCGGACACATCGTGCAGATCGCGTCCGTCGGCGGCCGCGTCTCCACACCGGGCCTCGCCGCCTACCAGAGCGCCACATCGGCCGTCGAGGGATTCTCCGGCGTACTCGCCCTGGAGACCGCCCCGTTCGGCGTGAAGGTCACCGTCATCGAACCGGGCGGCCTGCGCACCGACGGGAGCGGCCCCTCCATGACCCTCGCCGACATCCCCGAGCTCTACCGGCCCACCGTCGGCGCCGTCGCCGCACGCATGCGCACCGGGACCGGCCGCGAACCGGGCGACCCGGCGAAGGCCGCCCGCGTCATCCGCGAGGTGACGCGGATGGACGACCCGCCGCTGCGCCTCCTGCTGGGCGCCGACGCCTACGCGGCCGCCGCACAGGCCGAACGCGCCCGCGCCGACAGCGACGCGCGCCACCGCGACCTCGGCGTGTCGATCGCCTTCGACGCATGACCGGCTGGAGCGCGCGCACCCTGTCCAGCCTGCCCGACCTCTCCGGCCGCGTCGCCGTCGTGACCGGCGCGAGCGGCGGCATCGGCTTCGCCACCGCGCGGCAGCTCGTCGGCGCGGGCGCCGAGGTCGTCTTCGCCGGACGGGACGCCGAACGCACGCGCGCCGCCGCCGAACAGGCCAGCCGCGAAGTGCCGGGCGCCCGCGTCCGCGCCGCCGAACTCGACCTCGCCGACCTCGCGTCGGTGGCCGCGTTCGCCGCGCACCTCACCGCCGAGGCCCGCGCCCTCGACCTGCTCGTCAACAACGCGGGCGTCATGAACCTCCCGGAACGCCGCACCACCCGCGACGGCTTCGAGGTCACCTTCGGCACCAACCACCTCGGCCACTTCGCCCTCACCGGACGGCTCCTGCCCCTGCTGCTCGCCGCCCGCGGGCCACGGGTCGTCACCGTCAGCGCCCTCGTCGCCCGCAGCAGGCTGGCGAACCTCGACGACCCGCTCAGCGAGCACCACTACCGTGGCATGACCGCCTACATCACCTCCAAACTCGCCAACGTGCTCTTCGCCCAGGAGCTCCAGCGCCGCGCCGACGCGGCGGGCGCACGGCTGCTCAGCATCGCCGTCCACCCGGGCGCCAGCCTGACGGGGCTCCAGCGGCACAGTTCACGCCTGGCGCAGGCGGTCGGCCGCGCGGGTCTCGGACGGGTGATCGGCCAGTCCACCACGGCCGCCGCACTGCCCGCCCTCTACGCGGCCACCCTGCCCGGCATCAGACCGGGCGGCTTCTACGGACCCACCGGACGCCTGGAGTGCCGGGGGACGCCTGGACCGGTCGAACCCCCGAAGGCCGCCGCCGATCCGGCGCGCGCCGGGGAACTGTGGCGGATGTCGGAACGGCTCACCGGCGTCACCTACCCCTGGCCCGCCCCGGACCCCGCCCCGGACCCCGCCTGAGTGAGGACCCCGCCTGAGTGAGGAGCGTGGTGGGGGAGCGCGGCCCGGGGGCGCGTCGGATAAGGTGAGCGCCACTCCGCACACCGCGCGACCGAGGAGGTGAGACCCGTTTCCGGCAGGACCAGCAGTTCCGTACGGGTGTCTCCCTCCGGTGGGCGACCGCGACCTGTGTGACCGGGCCGCGGGCGACCAGGGGACCACACCCCACGCCACCCCGGAAGGCCCCTTCCCATGCACGACCCCGCTTCCTCCGCTGCTTTCCCCCCGCCCTCCCGTGACCCCTCCGGGCCGGGCGTCCCCGACCCGGCCGTGGTCGCCACCCTCCGCGCGGCGGGCTGCGTCTTCGCCGAGGAAGAGGCACTGCTCCTCGCCGAGGCCGCCGCGACCCCAGCCGAGCTGACCGCCCTCGCCGCCCGCAGGGCCGCCGGACTGCCCCTCGAACAGGTCGTGGGCTGGGCCGAGTTCCACGGCCTGCGGATATCGGTCGCGCCCGGCGTCTTCGTCCCGCGCCGCCGCACCGAACTGCTCGTCGCCGAAGCGGTACGGGCCGCCCCGCCCCGGCCCGTCGTCGTGGACCTGTGCTGCGGCTCCGGCGCCATCGCCGCCGCACTCGCCACCGCGCTCCGGCCGGCCGCACTGCACGCCGCCGACATCGACCCCGCCGCCGTCGCCTGCGCCCGCCGCAACCTCGCCCCCCTCGGCGGCCTCGTCCACGAGGGCGACCTCTTCACCGCCCTGCCCCCCGCACTGCGCGGCCGGGTCGACGTCCTCGCCGCCAATGTCCCCTACGTGCCCACCCGTTCCCTCCCGCTGCTGCCCACCGAGGCCCGGGACCACGAGCCGCCCGCCGCACTCGACGGGGGCACGGACGGCCTCGACGTCCTGCGCCGCGTGAGCGCGGCGGCCCCCGGCTGGCTGGCCCCGGGCGGGCGGCTGCTGGTCGAGACGAGCGAGCACCAGGCGGACCGCGCCGCCGCGATCCTCGCCGCGGACGGACTCGCCCCGCGTGTGGTCCACGCGGAGGAGACCGCCGCGACGGTCGTGACGGGCACCAGGCCCGCCGCCGGGATCAGGCGCCCGCTGGCGAGAACTGCACGCTGACGGCGGCGTCCGCCGTGAAGCCCTCGTTGGGCCGGACCGTCCGACCGCCGTACCGGCAGTTGCCGTCCACGTAGAGCGTCGCGGGGAAGACGGTCTGGTTGAAGCCGCCGATCGCGGGCTCTTCGGGGTCCGACAGCTCGTAGCACAGGTGCGGCTCCGGATTGTCGACCACACCGGTGTTGCCTCCGCCCGGATATCACTCCAGGGTGCCGAGGACGAGGGCACCGGCCACCGTGCCGAGCGTGTGACGCATGCGCATTGCTGTTCTCTTCCGTCGCATAGCCGGACGGACAACGCCTGGCTACCCGGCGGACCCGTGCGTATGCGGGGGGTTACTCAACGGAGTGGCGGCGGGGGCGGCGCGGGTGACGGCTCGGGCCCGGGGTCGGGCGGCGGCTGCGGGTGGTCCGGCCCCGGCGTGGGCGGCACGGGCTCCGGCGGCGCCGGATCGGGGCCCGGCGGAGGCGTCGGCTTGGGCGGTACGGGTTCCGTCATACGCGTGACCATCCCCGGCGGGTGCCCTCGCGCCTCCGGCCCCAAACGGCCCCCCCCGGGCCCCGCCCGCACCCACGGCCCCGCCGGCCGTGGGCGGGTGCCAGGCGGCCCCGATGCCGCGTCCCCCTACGGCGCCGGGCGGTATCCGCGAGCCAGGGGGCGGGAGCGCGGGAGGTGGCCGCCCCCCGCCTCAGCGGGAAGGCGCGGCGCGCGCGCCCGCGCACCCCCGCGTCCGGCCTGACCCCCCCGCCGGGCGCCGTCCCCGCGAGGGACGGCGCCCGGCGCTCACTCCTCCCAGACCGACACGAGCGGCAGCCCCCGCGCCGCACGCTCCCGGTCCACCAGGCGCTGGATCAGCGCCGTCTTCCCCCGCGTGTACGCCATCCCGTCCGGCTCCCCGGCGGCCAGAGCGCGCTTGAGCGCCGCGTACTCCCCGGCCGCCTCCGGATGCGCCCGCAGATGGTCGCGCAGCAGCCGCTGGTTCCGCGTCGGCCAGCCGTCCAGCAGCACGACGTGCAGGTGATGGGTACGCACCCCGGCCGCGTCGTCGCGCGGGAAGAAGATCCGGTCCGGCATGCCCGCGTCCTCCCGCCGGTACCCGAGGGACTCGATCGCCGCCTCGTGCTCCGGCGTCACGTCGTCCAGCCGCTTCACGCACGCCATCAGGTCGATGACCGGCTTGGCCACGAGCCCCGGTACCGACGTGCTGCCCACGTGCTCGATCTCCGCGAACAGCCCGGGTACCACCGCCCGCAGTTCCTCCACCGCCAGCGCGGCCCGTGCGGGCCAGCGCGGATCGTATTCACTTATCTCGATGCTCACCGGCCGAACCCTAACCCGCGGGGGACCGCGCCGCGGCAGCCGTATGGGAAACGCCGACATCCGCGCCCCCTCCCGTGCGGAAAGCGTCAGGACCGCCGAAAGGCGCCCCGGCCCGTGGAAAAGCTGCGGAGAAAGGCCCGCGTGTCCGAACCGTGTTTCACCCGGGACGCCGTCCAGAAATCGGCGGGCGTCCGCCCCTGGGACGAAAGCCGGGAATTCTCCGCCGAGATCGACCCCGGCGGCATGGCCGAGACCGCCGCCCTCTGCGCACGTGCCGCCGCCGACGCGGGCGGCGCCACCGGCCTCGCCGACCGCCCGCTGGACACCGACCGCTGCGCGACGGCCGGTGCCGTCCCCGACCGACGGCTCAACGACACCGGCGACCGCCTCGGCGTCACCGACGACTGGCGCACGGCGGGCGTCTCCCCGGACCGCTACGTCCCCGCCCACACGCCCGACGACCCCCGCGCACAGCTGTGGTCCTCCACGCGCGCCTGGCGCGCGGAGAAACCGGCCATGCCCGGCGCACGCCGGGGTAAGCGCCGCTGTACGAGGTCCGCGTCCGCCACGCGCGGGCCCGCGAAGACGGAGGTCAGCGCCCATGACACGCCTCAGCCGCCTGGACCGCCGGGTGTTCGAACGGGTCGCCGCCGCCCACCCGCCGCTGGTGCAGGCCGTCCTGCCCCGGCTCAGCCACGCCGCCGACCACGGCCGCCTGTGGCTCGCCACCGCGGCCGCCATGGCCGCCACCGGCGACCGCTCCGCCCGCCGCGCGGCGGGCCGCGGCGTCGTCGCACTCGGCCTCGCGTCCCTGACCACCAACACCGTGATCAAGTACGTCGCCCGCCGCCGCCGCCCGCTGATCGACAGCGTCCCGCTCGCCCGGCGCCTGGCACGGCAGCCGCACACCAGCTCGTTCCCCTCCGGCCACTCCGCGTCCGCCGCCGCGTTCGCCACCGGCGTGGCCCTGGAGTCACGGCGGCACGGCGCGCTCGTCGCCCCCGTCGCCGCCGCCGTCGCGTTCTCCCGCATCTATGTCGGCGTCCACTACCCCGGCGACGTCGTCGCGGGACTCGTCCTCGGCGTCGGCGCAGCCATGGCCACCGGCCGTGTGTGGCCGCGCCGCCCGCCCGTCGTACGCCTCGTCCACCACAGCGCCCCCGCGCCGTCACTCCCCGAGGGCGAGGGCCTGGTCGTCGTCGTGAACGGCGGCGCGGGCACCGAGAGCGCCGGCGTCACCGCCGACCGCCTCCGCACCCTCCTCCCCAAGGCCGAGATCGTCGAACGCGACCCCGCCGCCGGCGACGAGGACGACCTCGTCGCCCTCCTCACCGAGGCCGCGGGCCGCGCCACCGCCCTCGGCATCTGTGGCGGCGACGGCAGCGTCAACGCCGCGGCGGCCGTCAGCGCCGACCGCGGCCTGCCCCTCGCCGTCTTCCCCGGCGGCACCCTCAACCACTTCGCGCTCGACAACGGCCTCCACCGCTTCGAGGACACCGTCGCCGCCGTCCACCAGGGCGAGGCCGTCTCCGTGGACCTCGCCCGTATCCGCCCCACCGCGGGGGCCCACGGCGCGGCCGGGGAGACGCGACACTTCCTTAACACCTTCAGCATCGGCCTCTACCCCGACCTCGTCCGCGCCCGCGAGGCCCTCCAGCGGCACTCCCCGCTCGGCCGCCTCGGCAAGTGGCCCTCGGCCGCCCTCTCCCTCGCCCGCGTCCTGCGCACCGCCCAGCCGGTCGAGATGGAGGTCAACGGCCGCCCCCACCGGCTGTGGCTGATCTTCGCGGGCAACGGCCTCTACTCGCCCGAGGGCTTCGCCCCCTCCCACCGCACCCAGCTCGACGACGGCCTTCTCGACGTCCGCACCGTCGCCGCCGACAAACCGTTCGCCCGCACCCGCGTCACCCTGTCCGTCCTCACGGGCACACTCGGCACCTCCCGCGTGTACGCCGCCGCCCGCCTGCCCCGGCTGCGCCTCGCCGGACTGCACGACGGCTGCACCCTCGCGTACGACGGCGAAGCCGGGCCCGCCCCCGCCTCGCTGCTGCTCGACAAACGCCCCGGCGCGCTCACCGTCTACCGCCCCGCGGGCATCGACGCCGACCTGATCCCCGGCCCACGCGCCGCCCTCTGACTCAGCGTGCCGCGCCGCTCGCCGTCTCCTCCGCCGCGTACCGCTCGTGCGGCACCACCATCGGCGTCCCCGTCCGCGGATCGGGCACGATGTCACACGCCAGCCCGAAGACCTCCCCGACCAGCTCCGCCGTCAGCACCTCGTCCGGCGCCCCCTGCGCCACGATCCGCCCCGCGTCCATCACCACCAGGTGCGACGCGAACCGCGCCGCCTGGTTCAGGTCGTGCAGCACCGCGACGACCGTACGCCCCTCCCGGTGCAGTTCCGCGCACAGCTCCAGCAGGTCGTACTGGTGCGCGATGTCCAGGAACGTCGTCGGCTCGTCCAGCAGCAGCAGCTCCGTCTGCTGCGCCAGCACCATCGCGATCCACGCACGCTGCCGCTGCCCGCCCGACAGCTCGGTCACCATCGCGTCCGCCAGCCCCGCGAGACCCGTCCGCTCCAGCGCCTCCCCGATCGCCGCGTCATCGTCCGGCGACCACTGCCGCAGCAGCGAGTGGTGCGGATACCGGCCGCGCCGCACGAGCCCCCGCACGCTGATGCCGTCCGGCGCGATCGGGCTCTGCGGCAGCAACGCCACATGCCGCGCCGCCTCCTTGCCCCCGTAGGAGTGGATGTCCCTGCCGTGCAGCAGCACCTCGCCCGCGACCGGCTTCACCGCCCGCGCGAGGGCCTTCACCAGCGTCGACTTGCCACACCCGTTCGGCCCGATGACCATCGTCAGCCCGCCGTGCGGCACATCCAGGTCCAGGTCACGCACGACGGGCTCCCCGCCGCCGTACCCGATGGTCACCCCACGGGCGCTCAGCCCCTTGGCGGTCACAGGCTCCCCCTTCTCCATTCACGGGTCAGCAGCCACCCGAGGTACACCCCGCCGATGGCCATGGTCCAGATCCCCACCGGCAGACTGTCATCGACCGGCGACTGCTGCGCCGCCAGGTCGGCCAGGACGAGCAGCAGCGCGCCGGTCAGCGCCGCGAGCGTCAGGTGCGCGCCGGTGCCCCGGGTGAGGCGGCGCGCGATCTGCGGCGCGGTCAGCGAGATGAACGCGATCGGCCCGGCGACGGTGACCGCCCCGGCCGACAGCACGATCGACAGGACCACGGCGCACACCCGCGTACGCTGCGGCTCCGCGCCCAGCGCGTCCGCGAGTTCGTCGCCCATCTCGCCGATCTCCACGCGCCGCCCGATCAGCAGCGCCAGCGGCATCGCGACGAGCAGCACCACCCCGATCGTCCCCGCGTCGTCCCACGACCGCGCCGCCAGGCTGCCGTTGACGTACGCCGTCAGCACCGTCGCCTTGTCCCGCTCGACCGCGTACACCACGTACTGCGTGAACGCCGTCGCCATCGCCGCGACGCCGATCCCCGCCACCACGAGTCGCCCCGGATTGCGGAAACCACTGCCCGTCGACACGTACACCAGCACCATCGCCGCCGTCGCCCCCGCGAGGGCCCCCAGCGGCACCGGCACCCCGCCCGGCATCATCAGCGCCACCACGGCCGCCCCCGCGCCCGCGCCCGACGCCAGCCCGATCACATCCGGACTGCCCAGCGGATTGCGCGTCACCGACTGGAACAGCGCACCCGACAGCCCGAGCGCCGCACCCGTCCCGATCGCCACCACGAGCCGCGGCCCCCGCAACCGCTCGATGACGAACGCGTCCTTCCCGTCCGCCCCGCCCATGACCGCCGACGGCAGATCCGCCAGCGGAATGCCCAGCCTCCCCATCGACAGCGTCGCCGCCGACGCCACCACCAGAAGCAGCAACACCCCCGCGCCCACCACCAACTGCGCACGCCGCACCGGCAGCGCCACACCCGGCCCGAGCCGCACCACACCACGCGGCCTGGCCGTCTCCCGCTGGAGCGTCATGCCGTCCCCTTCATCCTGCGCACGGCGTACAGCAACGCCGGCGCCCCCACGAACGCGGTGACGACACCGACCATCAACTCCTGCGGACGCAGCACCACCCGCCCCACCACATCCGCCAACAACAGCAGCGACGGCCCGAGCACCGCCGAGAACACGATCTGCGCCCTGAAATCCACCCCCGCCAGCGTCCGCGCCACATGCGGCACGGCAAGCCCCACGAAGGCGATCGGCCCCACCGCCGCCGTCGCCGCCGCGGACAGCAGCGTCGCCGCCACCAGTCCGCCCGCCCGCATCAGTGCCGGATTCGCCCCCAGCGAGGACGCCGACTCGTCGCCCAGCGCCAGGGCGTTCAGCCCCGGCGCCAGCACCATCGCCAGCACGAAACCCACAGCGGCGAACGGCAGGACGGACCACAGCACGTCCCAGTCACGCCCGCCCAACGCCCCCACCACCCAGTACCGGTAGCTGTCGAAAACGGTCGGCTTGCTCAACGTCACGGCCTGCACGTACGCCGCCATCACCGCTGACACCACCGCCCCCGCCAGCACCAGCCGCACGAGACTCCCGCCACCCCCCGCGGAACCCACCACATGCAGCACCACCCCCGCCAGCAGCGCCCCCGGCAGCGCACACCACACCGTGGCCGCCTGTCCCGAGACCCCCAGGTACGCCGTCGCCGTCACCACACCGGCCGACGCCCCCGCGTTGATCCCCAACAGCCCCGGGTCCGCCAGCGGGTTACGCGTCACGCCCTGCATCAGCGTCCCCGCCACAGCCAGCGTCACCCCGGCCAGCACCCCCAGCGCCGTGCGCGGGTACCGGCTCTCCACCACCGTCGTCACATACGTGTCGGCGTCCCCGCGCCACACATCCAGCACCTCACCCAACGGCGTCGGCTTGCTGCCGAACATCACACTCGCCAGCACCGCGAACGCCAGCAGCACCAGCCCGCACAACAGGTAGGACACACGCCGAGCGGTGCCCGTACGCGCGGTACGGGCACCGCTCGGCGCGGCGTCGATCGAAGTGGTCATCAGCCGATGGTGGTGACGGCCTCGTCGATGATGGGCAGGTAGCGGTCGATCACCCACGGCACGGTCAGCGGGTTGATGATCGACGACGCCGTGACGAACGACGTGTCGTCACTGGACACGATCCCGCCGCGCTCCACCGCCGGGATGGACGCGTACAGCGGCTGCGCCTCGATCTCCTGCCGGGTCTGCTCGTCGGTGTAGAAGGTGAACAGCAGGTCGCTGTCCGCGAGCTGGTCCGCGTTCTCCAGGCCGATCAGCGCCGAGTCGGTGCCCTCGGTCTCCTCGAACGTCTCCACCACCGGGTCCACGGTCAGGCCGAGCGACGACAGCATCCGCACACGCTGCTCGTCCGGCAGGAAGACGCCCAGCGTCCCCGGGCCCGACGTGTAGATGTACGAGAACGTCACGTCCGCGTACTCGGGCCGGGTCTCCGCCGCCTCGGCGAACTGCGCCTCGATGCCGTCGATCAGCGCCTGCCCCTCCTCGGGCTGCCCGAGCGCCTGCGCGATGATCTCGATCTGCTGGTCCCAGTCCGTGCTCCACGGGAGGTCCGGGTACGCGACCGTCGGGGCGATGTCGGAGAGGATCGCGTACTGCTCCTCCGTCACACCCGACCACGGCGCCAGGATGACGTCGGGCTCCAGCTCGATGATCGCCTCGAAGTCGATGTCCTCCGCGCCCGCGAACTGCGTCGGCAGCTCGTCGCCCGCCTCCGTCACCGCCTCGTGGATCCAGGGGAGGTAGCCGGTGTCGTCGCTGCCCCACTCGTAGCTCTCGATGCCGACCGGCGTGTGGCCCAGCGCGATCGCGGTCTCGGCCGAGCCCTGGCCGAGCGTCACGACGCGCTCCGGCTGGTCGGTGATCTCCGCCGTGCCGAGCGCGCTCTCGATGCTGACGGGGAACGCGCCCTCCTCCGCCGCCTGTCCGCCGTCCGCGCTCTCCTGCGCGCCGTCGTCCGCCGGGGACCCGTCGTCGTCCGACGAGCAGCCGGCGAGCACGAGGGTGAACGCGGCGGCGGTGGCCGTCAGGCCGATGGCCCGTCCACGGACGCGGCGGAGACTGGAAGACATGCGGGGTCCTTGTCGGTCGGTGGCGGCAGGAACATCAGCTTAGGTAAGCCTCACCTTATCGTACGGTCCTCCCGCCGCCCCGCCCCTCAGCCCCTGCGGACCGGAACCGCCGTCTGCACCACGGCGTGACGGCCGTTCGTCCGCCAGTCCGCCTCATCCGCGTCCAGCCGCCGCACCGTCTCCGCCCCGACGCCCGTCACCACGTCCGACTTCAGCGTCCGCAGCGCCGCCACCGGCGACGGGAACCACCCCGCCGCCGCCCCGAACGGCGTGGACGGCGGCCACAGCAGATCGCCCACCAGGCGGCGGTAGTTGAGGTCGCCCTTCACGATCGTCAGCGCCATCCCCGCGAAGTCGTCGCACAGCCCGGACGGCATGTCGTGGAAGGACAGCGGCGCGCAGAAGAACGGGTGCGCCTTGACGGTCAGCGTGCCGCCCGCCAGCGTGTCCCACAGCCGCCGCCCGACCGCCGCCGCCTCCGGCTTGTCCGCCGACCGCAACCGCCCGACCGCCGCCAGGACATCGGCGGTCGTCGCGTCGGACACGTAGTAGGGGCGCGGCTTCACGTGCAGGACCACGCGGTGGCGGGCGAGCAGTTCGTCGATCAGCACCAGGTCGGGCAGCAGCTCGCGGCCCGCGTTGTCCGCGACGAGTGCGACCGTGCAGCCCTCGGGGGCGCGGTCCACGACCTCCCACAGCGCCGCGCTGTCGTCGGCCAGCACGTCACCGGCCTCGCCGCCGCCCGAGCCCAGGCTGAAGCTGAGGTCCGCCTGGTTGCCCCACAGCGCCGACGAGACCAGCGCCGCACGCCGGTCGTCCCGCGACGCCTCCGTGAGCCGGCCGAGCGCCGACAGCTCCTCGTCCACCGCCGCACCGGCGAGCTCGTCCGCCTTCACCGGGCCGAACGGATCGACGCCGCGCCACGCCCCCGGCCCGAACCACCCCACCGCGCCCAGCAGCCGCCGGTAGAACCAGCTCTCCGCCCACAGGAACGGCGCCTCCCCCCACGGCCTGCCCCACAGCCCCTCGCCCCACGCCAGCCACTCGGCACGGTCGGGCGCGTCCTCGGCCGGGGGCGTCAGCACCCCGCCCACGCTCTCGTCCAGCAGCCGCGCGAGCGCGTCCCGCTCCTCCGGCCCGTACGGCAGCCCGTCCCGCACCTGCGCGATCAGCCGGGGATGCCGCTCGTGGAACACGCTCCACGGAAAACTCCCCGGCCGATCGGCCCTGACCACCGGAACACCGACACCGACCACAGCGCCACACACCTCTCTCCCGACCCCCCACCACCCCCTCCCCGCCATCCTCCCCCGCACACCACTTCACCCCCGGGTCAGGCGCGCGGGGAAGCGGAAGGCGCGTGTGGGGGAGGGGGTGGCGGACGAAGTTCCGTGACCGGGTGGGGGGTTCCGGGAATGTGCCGGGGGTGTTGACACAAAATTTACCCGTCCCTAAGTTCTGAACCGCATGTGAGAGCGCTCTCAGCACCGTCCCCCACCGGTAGCGAGGTATCAGAGCATGAGGCCCCCCACTTCCCGTTTCCGACGCGTCACACTCACGCTGACCGCCACGGCCACCGCGCTGGGCGGTGTCGCGCTGGTGCCGGGTTCGGCGTCGGCGGCCGAGATCCCGGTCGGCAGCGGCAGTTACTCGGACACCCGGCCCGCCGGGACCGTCGGCCCGCTGAACAACCAGGGCCAGCCCGTCACCCCGCAGGTCACCGACCGGATGGCCGGCGTGCCCGTGCCGACCAACGACTGGTGGTCGTCGCTCGTCTTCAAGCGGTACGCCGACAACCCGTACTCCCAGCCGATGTACGGCCACCCCCTCAGCTACCGCGCCGTCGCGGGCGGCCTTGAGGTCGGCTACCCGTCGCAGGCGGTCGTCAACGGCGGGTCGTTCGAGTACCCGCACCGCGCCGACCTCGTCCTCGGCGTCGACGGCCTCAACTCGCCCGACACCAAGGCGGACGGCTGGTCCGACTGGACCGTCAGCCCGTACTGGGAGGACGCCGGGCACACCTTCCGCGCCACCATCGGCCACGGCAGCCCGTACGTCTACGCCGAGGCCACCGGCGGAGCGGCGCGGATCACCACATCGGGGACGCCCGAGGTGTTCGCCCAGGAGGGCAGCACGCTTGGCATCTCGGTCGGCGGCCACGACTACGCCCTGTTCGCCCCGGGCGGCAGCGCCTGGCAGGTATCCGGCACGACGGTCAGCGCCGACATCGGCGGCGACGGCTACTACTCCGTCGCCGTCCTGCCCGAGCGCGACGCCCTGGCCACGTACGAGCGGTACGCGTACAGCTTCGTCACCGGCTCGACCGTGGACTGGGACTACGAGCAGGGCGACGGCGCCGTCAGCGCCACGTACACCCTCCGGACCGAGGCCCGTGAGGGCACCGAGACCGGCACCCTCCAGGCCCTCTACCCCCACCAGTGGGGCTACGCGGCCGTCCCGCTGACCGACTGGGAGTACTCGTCGGCGCGCGGGGTGATGCGGGTGCGCGAGGGCGCGTCGTTCACCACCCGGCAGGACGTGACCGGCGTGCTGCCGGGACTGCCCGCGAGCGACGGGCCCGACCGGGCGACGCTGGCGCGCTTCGTGGACGAGGTGGCGGCGAGCGCGAATGTCGGCGTCGGGGACACGTACTGGAGCGGGAAGGCGTTCGGCCGGCTCGCGCAGGTCGTGCCGATCGCCGACCAGATCGGCGACACGCAGGCTCGTGACCAGATCCTCGCCGCCATCAAGGCGCGCCTGGAGGAGTGGTTCACGGCGGGCGGTGAGACCGGCTTCGTATACGACTCCGAGTGGCAGACGCTGACGGGCTACCCCGCCTCCTACGGCAGCGACCAGGAGCTCAACGACCACCACTTCCACTACTCCTACTACGTGCTGGCCGCCGCGATCGTCGCCCAGTACGACCCGGCGTGGGCGGCGGAGTCGGCATGGGGCGGCATGGTCGAGGAGCTGGTCGCCGACGCCGCCAACCCGGCGCGCGACGACGACCGCTACCCGTTCCTGCGCGGCTTCGACGTGTACGCGGGCCACAGCTGGGCGTCCGGCCACCAGGGCTTCGCGGCCGGCAACAACCAGGAGTCGTCCTCCGAGTCGGTCAACCTCTCGGCCGGCCTCGTCCTGTGGGGCTCGGCGACCGGTGACACGGAGCTGCGCGACCTGGGCGTCTACCTGCTGACGACCGAGTCGGAGGCGATCCGCCAGTACTGGTTCGACGGGGACGAGGAGAACTTCCCGGCGGACTACCAGCACAACACGGTCGGCATGGTGTGGAGCAACGGCGGCGCCCACGCGACGTGGTGGACCGGCAACCCGGAGGAGATCCACGGCATCAACGTCCTCCCGGTGACGGGCGGTTCGCTGCACCTGGCCCGCGACCAGGACGCCATCGACCGCAACCTGGAGGAGCTGGTCCAGGAGAACGGCGGCCCGCCCGTGGAGTGGAAGGAGATCCTCTGGGAGTTCCAGGCGCTCTCCGACCCGGCGGCGGCCCGCGCGGCGTACGAGGGCGACGGCGGCGGCACGTACGCCCCGGAGGCCGGCGAGTCCTGGGCGCACGTCTACCACTGGATCCACACCCTCGACGCCATCGGCCCGCCGGACACGCTGATCACGGCCGACAGCCCGACGGCGGCGGCGTTCTCCGACGGCGGGACCGTCACGTACGCGGCGACCAACTACGCGGACACGGCGCAGAACGTGACCTTCGAGGACGGGACGGTGCTCACGGTGCCGCCGAACTCGTCGGCCAGCCAGACGGGCTGACCGGTCCGCCGACCGGCACCCGCACCCCCCACACACGCCGCCCCCGGCGGGAGAGATCCGGCCGGGGGCGGCGTGGGCGTCTCAGCGCGCGGCGGTCACCACGTGTAGAGCGGGTTGACGGCTATGCAGTCGTCGTTGTCCTCGGTGGAGTGGACGTCGTCCGGGTCGATGGCGGAGCCGCCTTCCCCGGCGCCTTCCTCCTCCTCGGCCGCCTCCTGCGGGAACTCGGTGCCCTCCCGCCAGTCGGCGCCGACCACGAGCGTGAGCGCGTCGTGCGTGGTGGAGTTGCGCACCGCGCTGCCCGGCAGGCCGAGCGCCTCGGCGATCGCCTCGGCCGCCGGGCGGTCGTCGACGTCCCCGTAGTAGACGCTGGTCTGCGACTCCGCGACGGCCGCCGAGGTGTCGGTCTCCGCCCGCGCGAATCCGGCGGCGCGCAGCGCGTCGGTGATGTCGCCCGCCCTGCCGTCCACCGGCGCGAGGCCGTCGGCGCCGGTGCCGTTCTGCACCGCGACGGGGACGAGCGCCGGGTCGATCGGCTCCTCCTCCGCGGGCGGCTCCCCGCCCTCCTCCCCGTCGCCCCCGGCGGGCGCCTCCTCCTCGCCGTCGAGCGGACGGTCGTCCCGGACGAGCGCGAACAGCTCCTCGGCCGGCTCCTGGTCGGGGATGAGCGTGACGTCCGGGTCGTCCGGGTCCGGCAGGTGGGGCAGTGTGATCATGTTGATGCGGTCGGCGGGTATCCGCCGCAGGTCCTGGCCCAGGTCGTACAGCGAGGTGACGGAGCCGAGCGCGTCGTCCACGGTCAGCGCGTCCACCGCCGCCTCGGCGAGGTCCATCAGCTGGCCCGCGTCGCCGAGCGACATGTTGGCCTGCAACTCCTCGGCCATGCTGGTCATGTACATCTGCTGCGCCCTGGCCCGGCCGACGTCGCTGCCGTCCCCGAACGCGTACCTGGTGCGCAGCCACTGGAGCGCGTCCTCGCCCTCCAGGGTGTTGGGCCCCTCCTCCAGGCGCAGGTGGGTCTTGGGGTCCTCCATGTTGGCGTCCACGCAGACCGGGACGCCGCCGATCGCGTCGGCCATCTGCACCACGCCGTAGAACTCGACCATCATGAAGTGGTCGATGTAGATGCCGGTCAGCTCCTTCCACGTCGCGACGACGCAGCCGGGACCGCCGTAGTACATCGCGGTGTTGATCGACGCGGACTCGTGCGCCGGGTACACCTCGTCGGTCTCCGGGTCGGTGCACTGGGGTATCGGCACCTGGGTGTCGCGGGGGATGCTGATGAGCGTCGCGTTGCTGCGGTCGGCCGACGCGTGCAGGAGGATCTGCACGTCGGCGCGGACCGGATCGCCCGCCAGGTCGGCGCGGCCGCCGAGGCGCTGGTTCTCCTCGCCGTCGCGCGAGTCGGAGCCGATCAGCAGGATGTTGAGGGGCGTGTTGCCGTTCTCGTCGGGCTCGGGAGCGGCGAGGTCGCTGTCGCCGAGGTCGAGCGGGGCCCGTTCGATCTGGCTGTTCAGGTACTGGATGTAGAGGAACGCGCCGCCGCCGACCGCCAGGACGAGCAGGGCGACCGAGCCCGACGTCCAGATGAGGACGCGTTTCCAGCGGGGCTTGGGTTTCTTCCTGCCGCGCCCGCCCTTGGCCCTGGCCTTGCGGGCGGCCGCCCGGCCGGGGGGTCTGCCGTCCGCGCCGGTTCCGGTGCGGTCGGCGCGCCGGCCGCCGCCGGCGGTGCCCGAAGTTTCTTTCCCGTCGTCAGGTATGCCGCTCTCCGGCACGGGTAACCCCCACTCGTTCGGCCTGGCCGCGTGCCCTCGGACGGGGTGCGGGCCCCCGGGGCCGCGGCGCTTCCGGCCCTTCGGACGCGCCGGATCGGGACAGTATCGCAGCGCTGTTCGACCCTCGGATGCGTGGTCCCCCTTGACGGGGATGACGTACGCCACACCGCGCCGGGCCGTTTCCGCGCCTTGGCCGGACTTCGCCCGCCTTGTGCCCCGTGGTGCGGGAGGGGACTCAGGACGAGCGGGCGGCACGCAGCGCGCGCACCAGGGCGCGTACGGTTCCGGTCGCGGCCAGTTCGGGCGTCGCGCACGGCCTCGGGCCCCTCGACTCGCTGGTCTCGCACGCCGCGGCGGGCGCCGCGCCCGCCGCGGTCTTCGCGAGCCGCGGCTGGAGCGCCCAGGAGTGGGACGCGGCCCGCGCGGGCCTCGCCGAACTGCTGCGGCCCGCCGTCCGCGACATCGTCCGCGCCGGCCTGCTCCCGTCGCAGTCCGCCCTCGGCATCCGCATGGCGTACGGCCACCTCTGACACCGCCCACGGGTACGGCCGGCCGCAGCCCGCCGGGAGGAGACGCGATGTCGCTGAACGACGAGGAGAGGGCCAGGACCGGCGCCGAACCGCGCGCCGGCCTTGAGCTGTCCGGGCCGAGCCCCCAGGAGGTGCGGACGGAAGTCGGCCTCGGCGACGACCCGTCGCGGCCCCAGGACGTCCGGCTGCCACGGGTCCACCTTGGGGAACGGGTCAGGGCGCGCGGCGGGACGCCCGTCCCGTACACCGTTCTGACCGTTCTGACCCGCCGCCCCCGCGCTCCCGCCGGGAGGTCAGGAGCCCTGCGCCCTGAAGCCCCGCAGCCGCAGGCTGTTGCTGACGACGAAGACCGACGAGAACGCCATCGCCGCCCCCGCCAGCATCGGGTTCAGCAGTCCGGCCGCCGCCAGCGGCAGCGCCGCCACGTTGTAGGCGAACGCCCAGAACAGGTTGCCCTTGATCGTCCCCAGCGTGCGGCGCGCGAGCCGCACGGCGTCGGCGGCGGCCCGCAGGTCGCCCCGCACGAGGGTCAGGTCCGCCGCCTCGATGGCGACGTCCGTGCCGGTGCCCATGGCCAGGCCCAGGTCGGCCGTGGCGAGGGCCGCCGCGTCGTTCACGCCGTCCCCGACCATGGCGACGCTCCGCCCCTCCGCCTGGAGCCGCGCGACGACCGCCGCCTTGTCCTGCGGCAGCACCCCGGCGATCACCCGGTCCGCGTCGATGCCGACCTCGCGGGCCACCGCGGCGGCGGCCCGCGCGTTGTCGCCGGTCAGCAGCACCGGCGTGAGGCCCAGCCCGCGCAGCCGCGCGACGGCCTCGGCGGACGTCGGCCGCACCGCGTCCGCGACGACGAGTACCCCGCGCGCCGCGCCGTCCCACGCGACGACGACCGCCGTACGGCCCGCCGCCTCCGCGTCCGCCAGGGCCCGTTCGAGCGCGGCGGGCAGCGTCAGCGACCAGTCGGCCAGCAGGCGGGGCCGACCGACGAGGACGGCGTGCCCCTCGGCGACGCCCTGGACGCCGAGGCCGGGGACGTTCGCGAACTCCTCCGGAGCCGGGAGGGCGCCCGTGCGCTCGGCCGCCGCCGCCGCGACGGCGCGGGCCACCGGGTGCTCGGAGGCGTTCTCCAGGATGCCCGCCAGCCGCAGCACCGCCGCCTCGTCCTCGCCCTCGGCGGCGCGGACGGCGGTGAGCGTCATCCGGCCCTCGGTGACGGTGCCGGTCTTGTCCAGGACGACGGTGTCCACGCGGCGCGTCGACTCCAGCACCTCGGGCCCCTTGATGAGGATGCCCAGCTGCGCGCCCCTGCCCGTGCCGACCAGCAGCGCGGTCGGCGTGGCCAGGCCGAGGGCGCACGGGCAGGCGATGATCAGCACGGCGACGGCGGCGGTGAACGCGGCGGAGACCCCCTCGCCCGTGCCCCACCAGAAGCCGAGCGTGGCCACGGCCAGCGCGATCACGATCGGAACGAACACGCCGGAGATCCGGTCGGCGAGGCGCTGCGCGGCGGCCTTGCCGTTCTGCGCGTCCTCCACGAGCCGCGCCATGCGGGCGAGCTGCGTGTCGGCGCCGACGCGGGTGACGCGTACGACGAGGCGCCCGCCCGCGTTGACCGTCGCGCCCGTCACGGCGTCGCCGGGGCCGACCTCCACGGGCACGGACTCGCCGGTCAGCATCGACGCGTCCACGGCGGACGAGCCCTCGGTGACCGTGCCGTCCGTCGCGATCTTCTCGCCGGGGCGGACGACGAACGTGTCGCCGACCGCGAGCCGTCCGACCGGCACGCGCTCCTCGCGCCCGTCGGGCAGGAGCAGCGCCACGTCGCGGGCGCCCATCTCCAGCAGCGCCCGCAGCGCGGCGCCCGAGCGGCGCTTGGCGCGCGCCTCGAACCACCGCCCGGCGAGGAGGAACGTGGTGACGCCCGCCGCCGCTTCGAGGTAGATGTTGCCGCCGCCGTCGCTGCGTTCGACCGTGAGGCTGAACGGGTGGGTCATCCCGATCATGCCCGCGCTGCCGAAGAGCAGGGCGTACAGCGACCAGCCGAGCGCCGCCAGGGTGCCGAGCGACACGAGCGTGTCCATCGTGGAGGCGCCGTGCCGCAGGTTGGTGAACGCGGCCTTGTGGAACGGCCACGCGCCCCACACGACCACGGGCCAGGCCAGCGCAAGCGAGATCCACTGCCAGCCGTCGAACTGCCAGGCGGGGACCATCGCGAGCGCGACCACCGGGACCGTCAGCACGGCCGAGACGGTCAGCCGCTCGCGCAGGGCGCGCAGCCGTCCGTCCTCCGGCTCGCCGCCGGTATCGGGTGGCGCCCCGGCGGGTGCGGGTGCGGGGGGAGCGGGGGGCGGGGGCGGCTCGGCCGTGTAGCCGGCGGCCTCGACCTGGCCGATCAGGTCGGCGAGTGAGATGTCGCCCGACCAGCTGACCTTGGCCTTCTCGGTCGCGTAGTTGACCGTCGCGGTGACGCCTTCGAGCTTGTTGAGCTTGCGCTCGACGCGGTTGGCGCACGAGGCGCAGGTCATGCCGCCGATGGTCAGTTCGACCGATCCGGTGTCCTGCTGGGTGGACGCGCCGGTGGTGGGAGTCATCTCGGCTTCTCCTGACGGTGGTTCGGGTACGCGTAGGGGGTAGGGGTATGCGGCGGGCGGAACGGAACGCGGCGGGTGTCAGTGCGTGTGCCCGCTCCCGCCGTGTCCCTGCCCGTGCTCCTCGGCGCCGGTGCCGCCTTCGATGGCGCCGGTCTCCGCGCTGAGCGCGTCGGCGCGGAGACCGCAGGTCATGCCGCTGGCGGTGTAGGTGGCGACCACGACGGCGGCGGACGTGCTCATGGCGGCTTCCCTTCAGTAGCTCTCACCGTGCTTCACGAGAAACATAACATACCCCTAGGGGGTATGAATCAGGCGATCGTTCACCCGTACGAGCGATACCGGGATGGCTACGGAGCGTCTACGGTGACTCCATGAGCGATTACCTTAAGTCACGGTCGGGGTGGTTCCGGCGACGGGCCGCCTCAGACCGCGGGGGCGCCGAACCACCTCGGGAGCGCGTCGAGCAGGTCGCGCTGCCCGTCCCCCACCCAGGCCACATGGCCGTCGGGCCGCAGCAGCAGCGCGGGCGCGTCCAGTTCCTCCAGCTCTCCGCCGGTGCCGCCGTCCGCCGGCACATGGTCGATCCGGTCCGCCCACCCCCTGACCGACAGCTTCCCGGTCCTGTCGAGCAGCAGGCCGCGGCCGCCGTGCATCAGCCCGTACAGACGCCCCCGCCCCCGCCCCAGCTCCCTGTCCGGCAGCCGCCGCCCGAGCAGGCGGTGGCCCTCGCCGAGGTCGTAGCGGACCCCGGTCGCGGTGATCATGCCGGTGACGTACCGGTTCACCTCCTCGATGTCCATCAGCTCCGAGAGCAGCCCGCGCAGCGCGGTGGCCCCGCGGTCGGTCCCGAGCAGCGTCATCTGGGCGCGGGTGTTGTCGAGCACGCGGGCGCCCACCGGGTGCCGCTCCGCGTGGTAGGTGTCCAACAGGCCCTCCGGAGCCCAGCCGTTGACCTCGGCGGCCAGCTTCCAGCCGAGGTTGAACGCGTCGTGGACGCCGAGGTTGAGCCCCTGGCCGCCGGTCGGCGGGTGGATGTGCGCCGCGTCGCCCGCCAGCAGGACCCGCCCCACCCGGTAGCGCTCGGCCTGCCGGGTGGCGTCGCCGAAGCGGGAGAGCCAGCGGGGCGAGTGGGCGCCGAAGTCGGTTCCCGCGACGGCCCGCAGCCGCTGCCTGAAGTCCTCCAGCGTCGGCGGGGCCGCGCGGTCCTCGGCCACCCCGTCGGCCGGCACGATGACGCGGAACACCCCCGTCTGCCCGTCCACGTCGGGCGCGATGCCGAAGCGCAGCTGGGTCTTCCTGATCTCGGCGACGATCCGGGCGATCGTCTCCCTGTCCTCCGTCATCGCCATGTCGCCGAGCAGCGTCTCGACCCTGGCGGGCTCACCGGGGAACCCGACGCCGAGCAGCTTGCGCACCGTGCTGCGGCCCCCGTCGCAGCCGACGAGCCAGCGCGACCGCAGCCGCGTGCCGTCCGTCAGGGAGACGGTCACCCCGGCGTCGTCCTGGTCGAGCCCGGCCACTTCCCGGCCGCGCCCGATCTCGGCCCCGAGTTCCCGCGCGCGCTCGTCCAGCAGCCGCTCGGTGCGGACCTGCGGCGTCGCCAGGCCGTACGGGTGGGCCGTGTCGAGACTCTCCGGCCACGGCTTCATGATCCCGCCGAAGAGCCCGCCCACGCTGAACTTCTCGCTGACCGCGAGGAACCGGTCCAGCAGGCCCCGCTGGTCCATGATCTCCACACTCCGCGCGTGCAGGCCCCGGCCCCGGGACTGCTCGACCGGCTCCGTCAGTCTCTCCAGCACCACCGTCCGCACCCCGGCGAGGCGCAGTTCACAGGCCAGCATCAGCCCGGTCGGCCCGCCGCCGACCACGATCACGTCGATCATCGCTTCCCCCATATCCGCCCGCGTTCGCGCAGGTCATGGCTTCGGCGGACGATTCTGCGGGACGACGGGGGCCTTGCCGCAAGCCCCCTGGACCGCTATACCTTGAGAGTGGCGGGGAGTTCCGTGCCCCCGCGCCCGGCGGACCGCCTCCGCCGTCCGTCAGACCGGCGCCCCGTCGCAGCTGCCGACCGCCGCCCAGCAGTCCGCGCCCGGTCCGCAGCTCTCGCGGTAGACGCTGGGGCGCACGCCGTGGAACCGCTTGAAGGCCGCGCTGAAGCCGAACGCGTCGGCGTAACCGGCCCGCCGCGCCACGGCGGCGACCGTCTCGGCCGTGCCGGTCAGCAGGTCGGCGGCCAGCGTCATCCGCCAGTCCGTCAGGTAGGTCAGCGGCGGCTCGCCGACCAGCCTCGTGAACCGCTGGGCCAGCGTCGTGCGCGACACGTTCGCCTCGGCCGCCAGCGACGCGAGCGTCCACGGCCGGTCGGGCGCGGCGTGCATGGCCCGCAGCACCGGGCCGACCGTCTCGTCCCCGAGCGCGTGGAACCAGCCGGACGGCGCCGTTCCCGGCCGGTCGAACCAGCCGCGCAGCACGCACACCAGCAGCCAGTCGAGCAGCCGGTCCCGCACCACCTGCTGCCCCGGCGCGCAGGCCCCGGCCTGCGCGTCCAGCACGTCGAGCAGCGAGGCGCACCCCTCGTCGCCCGGCTCCAGCACGAACGGCGGCAGCAGCCCGTGCAGCCGCCGGGCGACGGTGCCCCGCACGGGATAGGTCGCCGTCAGCAGCACCGCCCCCTCGGCGCCTCCCGTCCCGGCGCCGGGCGAGGGCCGGTCACCGAGGACGAACGGACCCGGGCCGCGCACGATCACCACGTCACCCGCCCCCACGCGCAGCGGCTCCCCGCCGCCGTCCTCCCGCGTCAGCCACGCCTCGCCGCGCAGCGGCGCGTAGAGCGTCAGCGACATCTCGCCGGCCCCGCCCCCCTCGCCGGTGGGGCGGAGCGTCCAGGGCGGCGACAGCTCGGTCCGCCGCAGGCCGGCGCCGTCCGCCCGCACCCCGCGCAGCAGTTCGTCGAACGGGTCCATACCCGCCACGATAACCGGACCGGCCGTCCGGTCGCGGGGGCGCCGGACGATCGCACATGCCTCCCGTACGGTGGCCCATGTGCCCGTGCGCCGCCCGCCGGTTGACTGGCGGCATGACGACATCTCCCGACCGCCCCGTCCTCGTCCTCGGCGCCACCGGCAAGACCGGCCGCCGCCTGGTCACCGCCCTCCGCGCGGCGGGCGCGCCCGTACGGCCCGCCTCCCGTTCCTCCGCCACCCGCTTCGACTGGGACGACGAGGCCACCTGGTCCGCCGCCCTCGCCGGTGCCTCCGCCGTCTACCTGGTGACGCCCGAAGTGGCGGAGCCCGTCCACCGCTTCGTGCGGCAGGCCGTGGACGCGGGTGTGCGGCGCTTCGTGGCGCTGTCGGGCCGCGGCATCGAGCGGCTCGACGGGCCGGTGTTCCCCGGCATGGCTGCGGGGGAGGAGTCCGTACGCGAGCACGCCCCCGAGTGGACCGTCATCCGCCCGAACAACTTCGCGCAGAACTTCTCCGAGGACGTCTGGCACGCCCCGGTGCTGGCCGGGCGGCTCGCCCTGCCGATCGGCGCCACGCCCGAACCGTTCACCGACGTCCGGGACATCGCCGATGTCGCCGCCGCCCTGCTCACCGCCGAAGGCGCCGGGCACCACGGGCGGACGTACGAGCTGTCGGGGCCACGGGGGCTCACGTTCGGCGAGGCGGTGGAGGTGATCGCGCGGGTGTCGGACCGGAGCGTCGCGTACGAGGAGCTGACGCCCGCCGCGTACCGCGACGAACTGCGCGCCGCCGGTGCGTCGGAGGAGGAGGTGGCGGCGCTCGACGCGATGTTCGCCGGGATGCGCGCGGGCAACGCGGCCGAGCCCACCGACGGCGTACGGCGCGTCCTGGGCCGCGAACCGGTCGCCTTCGAGACCTGGGCCGCCGAGGCCGCCGCCTCCGGCGCCTGGGCCGCCTGACCGCCCCGCGCGACAGGGGCGGTCGCCGTACGGGTGTGCGAACATCGTCGCCATGTGGGGTGAGGTGTCGCTGTTCGCCGGGGGCTGGGTCCTCGGGATGGTCACGGCCGTGCCGCTCCTGCGCCGCCGCGCACCCGTCGCGGTCGCCGCCCCGGCGCCCCCGCCGGTCCCCGTCCTGCCCTTCGCCGTGCAGGAGGCCGTCACCGCCTTCGGCGAGGAACTGGCGCGCCTGCCCTTCGACCCGACGGAACCCGGCACCGCCCCCGCCGTGCTCAAGGAGTACCGCGCGGCCCTCGACGCGTACGAGCGCGCCACGTCGGCCGGCACCCCGGCCGACGTGATGGCGGCCCTCCACGCGGGCCGCGCGGCCCTGATCCGGATGGAGGCCAGGCAGGCGGGCCGCCCGGTGCCCATCGACGCCCTGCCACGCCTGCCCGACGCCGCACAGTCGGATGAGGGGGCGCCGGACGACGGGCCGCTGCCGCCCGTCCCCGAGCGCTTCGTCATCACCGGCACCGGAAACGGCGAACACCTCATCGACCGCCCCGAACCCGGCCGGTTCGCGCTCCTGGAGTTCCGGAACCAGGACGCCGAGTATGTGCGCGTCGAGGGCGTGATCCGCACAGAGGATCTGGTGGACCGGGACGGCGCCCTGTTGACGGGCACCGGCCACCTGCGCGCCACCAGCCTCCTCGACCCCGGGCTGACACACTTCGCCGTCGGCGCCCTCCGGGACGGCGCGGGCTGGTCGGCCCGCGTCAGGCCGCTGACCGACGCGTCACCCCTGGAGACGGAGTGGCGGGGCACCGGCTACCACGTGCTGTCGTACGGCGGCGGCCCGGCGCTGCTCACGGTGCAGGCCCGGGGGGAAACGCACTGGCGGGCGTTGTTCGTGTGCGGGTGTCTCAGGGGATGGGACTGCGACTGCCCTCCTCCCCGCTGGCCGGCCGGGACTCCGGACAGCACCGACGCGGTGTACGGCACGGCCGACGGACGCAAGAGGCTGCGGCTGCCCCGCGCCGGGTACCTCGACCTCAGCGCCTCGGACGGCGGCGGCGAGTGGTACCTGACGCTCCAGCCCGTCCAGCCCAGCCCGCCCCCTCAGCGCAGGAGGCGGAAGAAACCGCGCAGGTCCGCCGCGTAGGGACCGGGGTCCGACAGGGCGACGAAATGGTGGGCGGCCGCGCCCACCACGCATCCCAACCCCCCGACCCCACAGCCGTCACGGACCGTGGCGCATGGTGACCGGCCGGGCGTACCATGAACGGCCCTGACGGACCCACCCCGTGAAGGAGCGGCCATGCCGCGTCCCTGGGAAGCCGACCCCACCGCACGGCTCGCCCGCCGCCTCGGCCGGTCGGCGCAGGAGAACGGCAACTCCAAGGACGAGACGGAGTGCCCGGACATCTGGGAGCTGGACAACGGCGACGTGGCCGTCATCGGCCGCGACCTGACCGCCACCTACGCCCCCCACCTCCCACCCGGCGTCCGCATCTCCCCGGACGAACGCCTGGTCGTCATCCCGGGCTCCCTGCTCCACGCCGCCAAGCCCGACATCCCGGACAGCCGGCCGGCGCCGCCCCGCCTCGTCCACGGCGACGGCCTGCGCCTGGACCGCCCGGCGTACCGCGCGCACTTCAAGGCCCACAAGGAGCAGGTGCGCGACCGCCCTTGCTGGAAACTCGAACGGCGGCAGCACTTCGAGGAGGAGGGCGACCCCAGCCGCGACGCGCTGCGGCGAGGCGAGTGGGCCGACGCGATCCGGCTGCTCGAAGACGACAGGGCCGGTCTGCTGAGAACGGCGGAGGACGACCGGCGGCGCGGCAGTACGTTCCACCGCCTGCGCGTGGTGGAGGAGCCGCCGACGCCCTACCTGCGGTGGGAGTTGCACGCCCTGCGCATGCAGGCGGAGTGCGGCCGCCCGGTCCGCGTCGTCGCCGCCGACGCCCTGAGGGCCGCCGAACGCGACGGGCCCCTGCCCGAGGTCGTCGTCCTCGGCGACCGGGCGCTGTACGAGGTGCTCTACACGGACGAGGGAAGGCCGACCGGCGCGGTGGCCTACACCGACCCCGAACTCGTCGCGCGCTGGACGGACTTCATCGCGTCCGCCTACGCCTCGGCCGAGGACGTGCGGTCGTACTCCGACCGCGCCGTGGCGGGACTCGCCCCACCGCCCCCGCCGGAGGGCTGAAGCGATCACCGGTCAGGACGGACGCCGCGAAGGACAAGGACCGGACAGCTCGCACAACGACCTGTCCGGCACGACCCGCGCTCGCCCTCGCCGCCTGGGCGGACGCCCTCGGTGGTGAGGACGCCGGACAGGCGGCCGCGCTGCGGCGGCGGGCGCGGGCGTGCCTCGCGGAGTTCACCGACGAGCGCGCGGCGCTGCTGCGGGCACGCCTGCGGAGCCGTGCGGGATAACGTCTCCGTCATGGATGGATCTCTCGTTGTCATCACGACAGTTGACTCGGAGGAGGCCGCCGCGCGGTTGTCGCGGGGGGCTGTCGAGGCGGGGCTTGCGGCGTCCGGGCAGGTGACCGGGCCTGTCGCGACGACTTATCGACACCTTGGCGAAGTCCTCGACGGCACCGAGTGGCAGGTCGTCTTCCGGACGGCGGCCGATCGTGTGGAAGCCTTGCAGGCCCACCTGTTGGCCGCCCACCCGTACGACTCGCCTGAGGTCATCGCGCTGCCGATCGTCTCCGCCTCACCCGCCTACCTCGCCTGGATCACCCGAGCCACCAGGCCGTCCCCGCCGCCCGGTGGGGGCGAGTGAGCGGTACGCCGGCTCGTTCGACGGGGGGCGTGGGCATGCCGCGGATGTACTGTCGGGGACCGCTCATCGGCCTGTGCTTCCCCAACGCCAGGCTGCCGCACCGTCTCGCCGACTGGCCGAGGCCGCTGAGGCGGGAGGTCTTCCGGTGAGTCACACGACCCTGGCGCTTGCCGACAACGATGTCCTGCTCGGCGTCCGCTTCCTGCTCGAAATGACCTCGCTGGTCTGCTTCGCCATCTGGGCCTGGCGTACCGTTCCGTCGCCGTGGCGCTGGCTCGCGGTAGTCGTGGTGCCGGTGGCCGTCGGCTGGATGTGGGGCACCTTCGCCGTTCCGGACGACCCGTCGCGCTCGGGCGAGAGCGACGTCCACACACCCGGGCCGCTGCGGCTGCTCCTCGAACTCGCCGTGTTCTTCGGCGCCGTGGCAGCCCTGTACTTCGCGGATCTGCGCCGGGCCGCCCGCTGGCTGCTGGTGATCATGGTCCTCTACCAGATTCTCGCCTACGACCGCGTCGGTTGGCTGCTCAGCCACTGAGAACGGGTCGCGGGCCGGGTGGGCGTTGATCGTCGGTCATCCGGGGACTTCGCGGTTCGTCAGGCACCGGCCCCGAACTCGTGGCGCGCTGGGCGGACTTCATCGCGTCCGCCTACGGCTCGGCCGAGGATGTGCGGTCGTACTCCGACCCCGCCGCTTTCGGCGGTCGGCCGCCGAGGCGTGCGGCGGCCGCGGCCCGTTCCGTGAGTGGCCGCTGTCGGCGGTGTCACCCGCCGGTGCCGTGGCTGTGCTCGGCCAGGAGCGCGAACCCGTGACGGTCGACCGGTGCGGCGGTGGCCGACAGGATGGCGACGCCGGTGCCGGCGCCCCGGTCGAGTCCGAGCCAGGACCGGAAGCCGCCGGTGCCGCCGTTGTGCCAGGTGAGGGGCCGGCCTTTCACCTGGATCGTGATCCATGCCGCGCCGATGCGGGCGCCGCCGCCGAACGGGGCTACCGGATCGAGCGCGGCGACCCCCGGGGCACGGCCGTCGAGCACCGCCGCCGCGAAGCGGGCCATGCTGGTGATGGAGGCCCGGATGCCGCCCGCCGGTCCGATTCCCTCCCCGGTCCAGGGCTGCCGGGGCCGTCCACGGCGGCTTGTGCCGTTGAGCGCCCCGGGGCGGAGTTCGTCCGCTGTCCGCGGGGCGTAGAAGCAGTCGAGTTCCAGCGGAGTGGCGATGCGCTGGTGGAGGAGCGCCGGGTAGGTGGTCGCGGCAGCGTGGGCGAGGGCGTGTCCGAGGAGTGCGAATCCGAGGTTGGAGTAACGGGGCCGTGGCTTGCCCAGCCGGATGTGGCGGGCCTGGCCGAGGAGTTGCCCGAGGTCCTCGCCGTAGGGGTTGGTCCCGTGTCGCCACAGGGCGAGGGTGCGCCGCCACGGTCGGGTGGACCCGGGGAGCCGTGGCAGGCCGGACCGGTGGGTGCTCAGCGAGCGCAGTGTCACCTGTGCCGCGGGGACGTCGCCCAGTGGCAGCAGTTCGCCGAGGCGCGTGCCGGGGGCTGTCTCTCCCCGGCTGAGGGCGTCGGCGTACAGCAGCCCGGTGACGGCCTTGGCGATCGAGCCGATCTCGAAGTCGGCGCCGGGGCCGGAGCCGCGGCCCGCCACGCTCATGCCCCCGGGCGTGATCACGGCCGCCGCCGCGAACGGGTGGCCGGGGCCCAGCAGTTCGCCGATCCTGGCGGCGAGCCGCTGGTCGCCGTAGGTACCGGCGGTCATGACCGGCCGCCGAACAGGCCCCGACCGGCGTGCTTCTTGTGGACCGCCTGCTTCGAAACACCGAGGACGGCGGCGATCTGCGGCCAGGTGGCCCCGTTGTTGCGGGCGCGGCGCACGAGCACCGCTTCGATGCGTTCCGTCTCGGCGCGGAGCTGTGCCACGGCGCCCAACCCCACCAACGGGTCGTGGTCGGTCGTCGATGCCGCGAGTTCTGACAGCTGTTCCGCGTCCATGCGTCAACCGTAGTTGACCACCGTGCGGACGGTCAACCAAAGTTGACGTCGTCGGCTGTCGCGGGGGCCGGTCTTCCGGAGGGTGGCTGCGCGTAGGCTCGGGGCGCGGGGAAGGCGTGTCGTGGAGGGGAGCTGTGTGGTGACTGGTGGGCGTGAGGCGGAAGTTCGCGCGCGGATAGCCGAAGGGCTCGTGTACAGCGAGTCGGAGGCGGCGTTTCTCGCGTCGCGGCGGCGTGCGGAGGGGATCTTCGCGTACAACCACACCCCGCCGGGCGAAGTGGCGAGGCTGCGGGCGCTGCTTGAGGCGATCTTCGGCCATGTCGGCGAACGCGCCGTGCTCCAGGCGCCGTTCCATGCCGCGTACGGCAGCAATGTCCACATCGGCGACGACTTCTTCGGCAACGTGAACCTGACGTTCGTCGATGACGTGGACATCCGCATAGGCGACGGCGTGATGATCGCCCCGAGCGTCACCCTCACGACGACCGGCCACCCCGTGCACCCCGAGCGGCGCGTGGACTTCGGGCGGTTCTCCGAGCCGATCGTGATCGAGGACAAGGTGTGGATCGGCAGCAACGTGGTGGTCCTGCCCGGCGTCCGCATCGGCTACGGGTCGGTGATCGGCGCCGGGAGCGTCGTCAGCCGCGACATCCCCCCGATGAGCATCGCCGTCGGCACCCCCTGCCGGGTGGTCCGCGCCATCACCGACGCGGACCTCACCACGCGCGCCCGCAAGAGCTGAGCGCCCGTCAGGAAGCGGCTTTGTGCAGGACGTCGGCGAGCGCGTCCGGCGTCGAGAGCATCGGCCAGTGTCCCGTGGGCAGGTCGAAGCGGCGCCACGGCGCCGAGTTGAGGTGCGCCAGCATCGGCATGCCGCTGTCCAGCAGCCCCTGGAACTCGTGGCAGGCGACCAGCACCCGGTCCACGTCCGGGCCGGGTTCGACCGGCCCCGTGAGGGCCTGCGTGTGCGTGCCGAACGGGTGCGGGGTGGCGCGCCCGCGCAGTTCGCCGAGCAGTTCGTCGTCCAGCCCGTCCAAGTCGTTGGTCTCGGCCAGGGCTTCGAGCGGCGGCATGGGGACGCGCCAGCCGTCGCCCTCGGCCGCGACGTGCCGCTCCAGCTCCGCCACGGCCTCCGGCGGCATCAGGTCGAGCATGCGCATGCCCTCCGGGAACGGCGCGCTGTCCACGTACACCACGCGCTCCAGCCGCTCGCCCAGGCGCCCCGCCGCGCCCGTGACCGGGGCCGCCCCGTAGCTGTGCGCGACGAGGGTGACGCCGGTCAGGTCGTTGCCCTCCACGAAGCCGGTGATGTCCGCGATGTGCGTGTCCAGGTCCGTGTCCGGCCCGCCCTCGGCGGCGCGTTCGGCCAGTCCGGTCAGCGTCAGCGGCAGCGCCGTGTGCCCGTGCTCCCGGAGGACACGTGCGGTGTCCTCCCACGCCCACGCGCCGAGCCAGGCACCGGGAACGAGTACGAAGGTGGCCATGCGATCTCCCTGAGGTGAGGTCCTGGGAAGAGCGTAGAGTCGATACAGGACAGAATCCGCCCTCATTCGCCCGGTGATCGATGTCGCATCCCCTGACCCGCGTCCTGACCCTGCTCGAACTCCTCCAGTCCCACGCCGGACTCACCGGCGCCGAGCTGGCCGAACGGCTCGCCACCGACGCCCGCACGGTCCGCCGCCACGTCGCCCTCCTCCGTGACCTCGGCATCCCGGTGGAGGCCGAACGCGGCCGCCACGGCGGCTACCGCCTCGCCCGCGGCTACCGCATGCCGCCCCTCGTCCTCACCAACGACGAGGCCCTCGCCGTCGTCCTCGGCCTCCTCGCCACCGAACGCCTCGGGATGGGCACGACGACCGTCGCCGGGGGGGGGGGGGGGGGGAAGAGGGGGGGGGGGGG